>NZ_QHHV01000006.1:0-283570 GCF_003947245.1 Actinoplanes sp. ATCC 53533
CCGCCACGCCGGCCGCCAAGAAGGCCACCGCCGAGGCACCCGCAGCCAAGAAGACCACCACCGCCACGCCGGCCGCCAAGAAGGCCACCGCCGAGGCACCCGCAGCCAAGAAGACCACCGCCCCCACGCCGGCCGCGAAGAAGACTGCCGCACCCACGCCGGCCGCCAAGAAGGCCGTCGCCGAGGCGCCGGCGGCCAAGGAGACCGCCGTCCCGACGCCGGCCGCCGAGGAGACCGTCGCCGAGGCGCCGGCCACCAAGTCACGCGGTCGCCGCCGCGCCGGTTCCGACAACCCGGACGCCGCCGCAGCCGCCCCGAAGCGCAAGGCCTCGGCGGCTCCCCCGGCCGCGGGTAAGGAACGTGTCTACCGCCGCATGCCCGACGACTTCTCCGCCGTCGCGACCCGGCTCAACAGCGCATCGGCCATCGCCGAGCACTACCAGGTGCCGAGCCACACCGCCCAGGGGTGGTTGCGCCGGCTGCGCACCGCCGCCACCGCCTGATCCCCCGGCTGCCGCCTCGCTGACCGCGGCAGGCTGTGCCCCGGTGCACAGCCGACTGCCAGCACCGTAGTCGTCCGCGATTGGGACCGGCTCCGCCGCGGCCTTCCGGTCGGCCGCCTCAGACACAGAAAGTCTGGGCGGCCGACCGCCGGAGCGATGGCTGAACCCGCCGCCGTGCTCTCCCGGGCGGCTGCCGATCAGGGCGCGAGATCGCCGATGATCGCCTCGGTGACCTCGCGGGTGGTGGCGGTGCCGCCGACGTCGCGGGTGCGTTCGGGGTTCAGGTTGGCGCTGGCGGCCAGTCCCAGGCTGCCGGCCAGGGCGCTGCCGAGGTCGGAGATGATGCCGGCCTCCAGCACCTCGATGCCGACACCATCGGCGGGGATGGCGGTGATCCGGACCATCCCAGCTGACGTCACAACCTCCACGTGTCGGCTTCCGTGACCACCGGATGACCGACGCTCCCGCGGTGTGCGCATCAACCGATCGGCCTGCGCACGGAGGTCCGTTCTTCGAACTTCCGCCGGACCCGACCGCGGTGGAGCATCGCCCGTATGCGATTGCGGACGCTCGGAGACCACCACCGGATCGGCGCGTTGACCGCCGGCCCGCCGGAACGGGCGACGCCACGGTCCCGGCGGCGATCTCCGTGGCTGCCCACCCGGATCCGGGTGCCCCGATGAGGGCCGGTGCGGTCGACCTCGAGGTCGAAGTCCACGGCGACGGCGAGCCCGTGGTGTTCATCCACGCGGGTCTGTGCGCGTACTGGTTCCGGGACCTCTGCCGGCAGCCGGCGCTGGCCGGCGCGTACCGGCTGATCCGCTACCACCGCGCCGGTTATGCGGGCAGCGCCCGCGTCGACGGGCCGTTGAGCATCGCCGAGCAGGCCACGCACTGCCACCTGCTGCTGCGCCGCTTGCGGGTGCCGCGGGCGCACATCGTCGGTCATTCCTCGAGCGCCGCCATCGCCCTGCAGTTGGCGCTCGACCACCCCGGCACCGTGCAGACCCTCTCGCTGCTGGAGACGGCACTGCTCACGGTGCCGAGCGGGCCGTTCGCGGCGCGGGCGGTCCAGGCGTACCGGGCCGGCGACCGGCACGCCGCCGTCGACATCTGGCTGCGCGGCGTGTGCGGACCGGACTACCGCGCCGCGCTCGACCGCGTCCTGCCCGGCGCCGTCGAGCGTGCGGTGGCCGACTCGGACGCTTTCTTCGCACAGGAACTGCCCGCACTCCGCGACTGGTCTTTCGGCCCCGCGGCGGCCGCGAGGCTCCGGCCGCCGGCGCTCGTCGTGCTCGGGGCTCGCAGCGATGAGGTCGCCCCGGCCTTCGGACAGCGCCACGAGCTGCTGCTGACCTGGCTGCCGAACGCCGAGCCGTTCGTGCTGCCCGGCGCGAACCATCTGCTCCACGTGCTGAACCCGGCCGGCATGGCTGACCGCCTCGCCCGCTTCTTCGCCCGGCATCCGGTGCCGGTGGCGGACCGAGGCCCCTGACGGTGGCGACCGCGACCAGAACCACCTTGATCTCTGGTGAGCGCGGCGGCCGGTTATCGGCAGAGTTACCCATATTGCCCGCGGGTCGGTCGGGGCGTGGACAGTGCTCTGGACTTGATCTGAGCGCCCTGTCACCGTAGGGCCGTGGGTGTCGAGCGTCCTGTCCCGCTCCGGCCAGGCCAGACCGGTGCGCGCTCCCAGCTGCTCGAACGCTCCCATCACCTGACCGCGCTGCGTGCGGCGAAGACCTGGGCCTCCGGCCCGCACGGCGGCGTGCTGGTCATGCTCGGCGGCGAGGCGGGCGGCGGCAAGACCGCCCTGGTCCGCCGCTTCTGCGCCGAGCCCGGGGTCGGTCGCGTGCTGTGGGGCGCCTGCGATCCGCTGTTCACGCCGCGCCCGCTGGGGCCGTTCGTCGACATCGCCCAGGAGCTCGGCGGCGACCTGCTCGAGCTTGTGCAATCCGGTGCCAGACCGCATCAGGTCGCCGCGGCGATGACGCGTGACACCCGGGCGACGCCGGGGACGATCGTCGTATGTGAGGATCTGCACTGGGCCGACGAGGCCACGCTCGACGTGCTGAGCCTGCTCGGCCGCCGGATCGAGTCGATCCCGGCGCTGGTGATAGCGACCTATCGGGACGACGAGCTCGATCGCGTTCATCCGCTGCGCCGGCTGCTCGGCGAGCTGCGCGGCCCGAACTCGATCCGCCGGCTCACGACGGAACCGCTGACGCCGGGGGCGGTCCGGTCGCTCGCCGAGCCGCACGGCCTCGACGCCGGTGCCCTGCACCGGGCCACGGGCGGAAACCCGTTCTTCGTCACCGAGGTGATCGCGGCCCGCGAAGGGAGCCGGGGAGATGGCCAGGGAGACGGCCGGGGAGACGGCCGGGGCGAGATTCCCGCGACCGTCCGCGAGGCCGTGCTGGCCCGCGCTGCCCGGCTGAGCGACCCCGCGGCGGCGGTTGTCGAGGCGCTGTCCGTGGCGCTCCCGCACTGTGAACTGTGGCTCCTCGACGCGCTTGAGCCGACGCCGGCCGGTGGCCTGGCGGAGTGCCTGAGCTCCGGAATCGTCGAGGTCGTGCCGGGTGGCGTCGCGTTCCGGCACGAGCTGGCCCGGATCGCGATCGAGGAGTCGCTGTCGCCGCATCGTCGCCTGGCCCTGCATCGCGGCGCGACCGAGGCGCTCGCGGCGGCTCCGCCCGGCGCGGTGGACCCGACCAGGCTCGCGTACCACGCCGAGGCGGCCGGCGACACCGCGGCCGTCCTGCGTTTCGCGCCCGCGGCGGCCGGGCATGCGGCCTCGATCGGCGCCCACCGCGAAGCGGCTGCCCAGTATGAGCGGGCGCTGCGGTTCGCCGCCGGCCAGCCGGCGGCGGCCCGGGCGACGCTGCTCGAACGGCTTTCGCACGAGTGCTATCTCACCGATCAGATGCGGGCGTCCGTCGCCGCGCTCGAACAGGCCATCGACCACTGGCGTACGGCCGGGGACGAGCGCCGCCTGGGGGCGGCGCTGTCGCAGCTGGCGCGCCGGCTCTGGTGCGGCGGGCACAGCGCCGAGTCCGCGGCGGCCGGCAGCGAGGCACTGAGCCTGCTCGAACGCCTACCGCCGGGCCCGGAGCTGGCTCTCGCGTACGGCATCGCCGCGGCGACGTGCCTCAACGAGGAGCGGTTCGACGAGACGCTGTCGTGGGGAAGCCGTGCCCTCGAACTCGCCGAGGACCTGGGCGACCGGCCGGTGATCGCCTACTGCCTCAACAACCTCGGCACGATGGAGCTGCTCGCGGGCAGGCCGGCCGGGCTCGCCAGGCTGGCGCGCAGTCTGGCGCTGGCCGAGGAGGCGGGCCTGGAGGATCACGTCGGCCGGGTCTTCATCCACCTCGGCTGGGCGATGACCCGCACCCGCGCCTACGACCTCGCGCCGTGGCTCGACCGCGGCCTCGAGGCCTGCGAGGACCTCGGCCTCGAGGCCTGGAAGCTCTACCTCATGGCCTACCGCGCGCGTTTCCACCTCGACGCCGGCCGCTGGGACGCGGCCGCCGCCGACGCGGAATTCGTGCTGCGCTCGGCCCAGTCGGTGCCGCTGCTGCGGATCCTCGCGCTGGTCGTCCTCGCGCTCGTCCGGGCCCGGCGGGGCGAGGAGCGGCAGTGGCCGCCGTTGGAGGAGGCGCTCGCGCTGCTTTCCGGACAGGACGAGCTTCAGTACAGCGCGCCCGTGGCCCTGGCCCGGGCGGAGGTCGCCTGGCTGAACGGTCGATGCGCCGCGGTCGAGGCGGCCACCGGCGACGTCCTCGCCCTCGCCGTCGACCGCGGCGCATCGTGGGTCACCGGCGAGCTGGCCTGGTTGCGGCGCCTCGCGGGCGTGCGCGAGGTGGTGCCCGGCGTCGTCGAGCCGTACGCGGCGCAGCTCGCCGGCGACGGCGCGGCGGCCGCCGCCGGCTGGACCCGGCTCGGCTGTCCGTACGACGCCGCGCTCGCGCTCGTCGAGTCGGAGGACGAGAGCAGCCTGCGGGTCGCGCTCGCGGAGTTCCAACGGCTCGGGGCCCGCCCGGCCGCGGCGATCGTGTCGCGGCGGCTGCGCGAGCACGGCGTACGCGACGTTCCGCGCGGCCCGCGCAGCACGACGCGGAACAATCCCGCGCGCCTGACCCGGCGGGAGGCCGAGGTGCTGGCCCTCGTCCAGCAGGGGTCGTCGAACGCCGAGATCGCCGCCCGGTTGTACGTCTCCGAACGGACGGTCCACCATCATGTCTCGGCGATCCTCCGCAAGCTCGGCGTGGACAGCCGCGGCAAGGCGGTCTCCGAGGCCGCCCGCCTCGGGCTCACGCCCGACGGGGCAGCGTCCGCGTAGACCCCGCCAAGATGGGCATCGGGGCCCGGCAATCCGGGCGGATTCACCGGCGTGCGGATCCGCCGACGTCCATACCGTGATGTCCGGACGACGTCTCACCACCGTCGAACGGAGATCACCCATGACGACACCGTGGCAGCTGCACCAGGACCTCATACGCGTCACCGAGGCCGAGATCGCCCACACCTCGCGGCACGCGTCCCAGCTGGCGGAGCTGCGGCTGAGCGCCGGCGACCGCCGCCGTCGGGTCGGCGCCGTCCTGGGCGCGCTCTTCCGGAGCCGGAGGATCCGGCCGCGCTCGCGGGCATCCGGGCCCCTCGGCGTTGCCGACGCCGCCCCGGAGAACCGCCTGGAGAGCACGCCACCGTGAGCGCCGGGACCGCGGTGGCGACGCTCGGCGGGGCCACCCGGACGACGACCTCGGCCGGCCGGTCACCACCTGCTGAGCTTCTGGTCAGCTCCGGTACGACCCGAGCTGCCAGAGCTGGAAATCGTCGAGCCGCACAGAGCCCCGCTCGGCGAAGACGCGCACCCCGTCGCCGCCCGGGCCGGGGAAGACCTGATCGGTGAGCACGACCTGGCCCTGGCCGCCGAAGACCTCCACCGACGACCAGTCGACCAGGATCCGGAGCGTCACCGTGCCGTTCCGGGGCTCCAGCGGCGCGCGATGCACGCCGGCGAAGTCCCGGCTGAAGTCGACGGCACCGGACCGGGACCGGTCGACGTACACCTGCCGGGCCGGCACGTCGTAGCCGATGACCGTCTCCTGCCCGGCGCCGGTGTGGACCTTGATCCCGAACCGCTCGGCGTCGCGCAGCGAGAACGTCGCCTCGATCTCCACCGCCCGGCCGCGGGCGCCGGGGATCTGCGGCGGGGAATCCGCGGTGATGGTCATGCTCTGGGCGGTGACCGCCGGGCCCTGCCGCAGCTCGGCCAGGTTGGACACCGGCCGCTGGATCAGGCGGAGCTTCCCGTCGATCCTGCGCAGCCCCATCTCACGGGGCACGCTCATCGCACCACGCCAACCCACGGTGGGGACGTCGCCGGCGTACTGCCAGTTGTTCGTCCAGCCGATCATGTATCGCCTGCCGCCGGGCGCGTTGTCGAAGGAGATGGCCGCGTAGTAGTCCTTGCCGTAGTCCACCCAGCTCACGCGCTCGGCGGCCGAGCGGGCCGGCGCGCCGGCGGCGACGAAGCGGTCGGCCATGATGTGGCCCCAACCACCGGTGTTGTTGTCCACCACCTGAACTTGGACCTTCCCGCCCTGGTAGGCGCGCAGGTCGAAGTGGGCCCAGTCGAGGACCCCGCTGTCGGGTCCGGTGACGCTCTGCACCACCTTGCCGCCGACGAGAAGGTTGACCGAGGTCTCGGTGGAGGCGGGCCTGGCGCGGGTGTCGGAGAGCACGACGTGGTCGAGGTTGAGGTGACCCCAGCCGCCGGTGTTGGCGTCGACGACCTGGATCCGGGCGGTGTTGCCGACCAGGTCGCTCACATCCCAGCCGGCCCAGTTCAGCGCCTCCGAGTCGGCTGCGGTGGCCGTGCGGACGATCTCCCCGTCGACGAGAAGATTGACCGCGGTCGGATCGCCGACGCTGGTCGGATGGTAGCCGCCGCCGATGAGGAAGTTGAGGTATGCCTTGTCGATGGTGAACGTCGGCGACGTCAGCGTGCCGACGGTCGAGTCACCCTCGACGAAGGTGTTGACGAGGCCGTCGCCCAGCCAGCCCGACACCGGCTGCTGGCCGGGCAGGGCACCGGTGGCGGGCGCGGCGCCGAACGCCCGGCCGGTCGGCGTCCACTGGCCGTAGGAACCGCCCTCGAAGTCGGCGAGAACGGTGCCGGCCGGTGCCGGCGCCGGCCGCGGGACGGCGTCCGGATCGTGCGGGTGTTTTCCCCCGCCGACGAGGAAGTTGAGGTAGGGCTCGCTGGCCGTGAACTCCGGCGAGGTGAGGGTGCCGGTAGGGGCGTCACCGCCGTGATAGCTGTTGGCCAGGCGCTCGCCGACGAATCCGGTGACCCCGTGCTGGCCCGCCACGCCGCCCGCCGACGGCCCGGGGCCGAACGCCGTCCCGGTCGCCGTCCAGTCGGCGAAGTCCGCGGCCTCGAAGTCCTGCACCACGGAGCCGGCGGGTGGCGAGTAGGAGCCGTCGTCGTCGGGGGTGAACGTCGTACCGTCGAAGTCGCCCACGAAATACTGGGTCGCCGAGCCACCCTGGATGCCGCCGGGGTTGAGGCTCACGACCAGCACCCACTTACGTTCGCCGGTCTCGCCGTCCACCGGCAGTTCGAACAGATCGGGGCACTCCCAGACGCCGCCGACCGCGCCGGCCGGGCCGAAGTCGCTGAGGTGGGTCCAGGACTTCAGGTCCTTCGAGGAGTAGAACCGCACCTTGTGTTCGGTGGACAGGACGACGGCCATGAGCCAGCGCTTGGTGGGGGCGTGCCACTGCACCTTCGGGTCGCGGAACTCACCGGAGCCGATGTCGAGGACCGGGTTGCCCGCGTACTTCGTCCAGGTCCGGCCGCGGTCGGTGCTGTAGGCCAGCGACTGCGCCTGGCTGCCACCGGCCTTGGGCGCGCGGGTGTACACGGCCACCATCGCCGGCTCGTCCGCCGTGCCGAAGCCGGTGGTGTTCCCGTGGTCGACGACGGCGCTGCCGGAGAAGACCATCTCCGCGTCGTCGTGGCTGATGGCCAGCGGCAGCTCCTGCCAGTGCACGAGATCCGTGCTGACCGCGTGACCCCAGGACATGTTGCCCCACTGGTCGCTGTCGGGGTTGTACTGGAAGAACAGGTGGTATTCGCCCTCGTGGTAGACGAGCCCGTTCGGATCGTTCATCCAGTTACGCTCGGGCGTGAAGTGGAATTGCGGGCGGTGGGGCTCGGCGAAGGCCGGAGCGGCACTCGGCCCCTGCTCGGGCGCTGTCCGGGAGGACGCCGAGGAGACCCCGACCATGATCGCGGCGGTCAGTGCCGCGGCAGCGTACGGCGTGGCGAGTCGGCGGCGCATGCGGACCTCCCGATAGTGGGGTGCGGTTCCGGCGTCCCGGCGCTACGTCAACGTTGACGTTACCAGCGGGAAATCGATCGCGACAAGTCCCTTGTAGCAAGACCGTAACCTCAGGGAAATGATGGCCACATGACGCAGGTACCCGCGCGGCGCACCGAGCCCACGATGCGCGACATCGCCACCCTGGCCGGAGTGAGCATCAAGACGGTCTCCCGGGTGATCAACGATCAAGGCGGTGCCGGCGCCGACGTGGTCCAGCGCGTCCGCGACGCCGTCCAGGCACTGGGGTACCGACCGAACCTGACGGCGAGCAGCCTTCGCCGCGCCGACCGGCTGAGCGCGACGCTCGGCGTCCTCGTCGAGGACCTGTCCAATCCCTTCGACTCCACACTCCTGCGCGCGGTGGAGGAACGAGCCCAGCGCGACAGCGTGCTCGTGCTCGCCGGCAGCGCGGAAGACAATCTCGACCTGCAACGGGAACGGCTCGGCTCGCTCGCCGCCCGGCGGGTGGACGGCATGGTCGTCATGGCCGCCAGCGGCCCGCAGGACGATCTCCAGCAGGAACGCTCGCACGGCACCCCGATGGTCCTGGTGGACCGCCCGCCCACGTTCGACTACACCGACAGTGTCACCACCACGAACCGCGAGAGTTCCCGAGAGGCGGTCCTGCAGCTCGCTTCCTACGGGCACCGGCACATCGCCTGTCTCGGCGGCCGGCAGACCGTCTGGACCAGCCAGGAGCGCCGCACCGGCTATCTCGACGGCCTGGCCGAGGCCGGGCTGCGGACGCGCGATGACCTGATCCACATGGATCTCAAGGGTGTCGACGCGGCGGAGCGGGCCGTCGCCGCCGTGCTCGATGCCGCCCACCCACCCACGGCGCTGTTCACCGCGCAGAACCTCATCACGGTCGGCGCCATGCGCGTGCTGCAGGCTCGAGGCTGGAAGCACCGCGTCGCCCTGATCGGCTTCGACGACTTTCCGCTGGCCGACATGGTCGATCCGGCGATCACCGTGGTGCGCCAGGACGTACCGCTGATCGGCCGCACTGCTGCCGACCTGGTGCTGTCGCGCATCCAGGGCGATCGGTCCGCGGCGGTACGCGCGGTCGTCCCGGCCGACCTCATCCGACGCGGATCGGGCGAGCTGCGGCCGCCGCCCGAATGAGCCGACGGGGCGGGGCAAGGGCCGCAGCTGTCACGGACCCCGCCCCGCCCGCCGGGTTCATCAGCTAGTGCCGACCATCTGCTGTCGCGAGGTCTGCCGCGTAGCGGGAATGTAGCCGTAGTCGAGTTCCTCGACGACGTAGGACCGCTGACCACGGATGTCGAGGCGCAGCGTCGGCGCGAGCGTGCCACCGTAGACGGGACCCTGCTCACCGGGCTGCGTGAAGATCGTGTCGATGAAGCTCTCCACCAGCAGGTTCGGCATCACGTAGTGCGAATACTGCTGCAGGCGCTGTTCCGGCGGATTTCCCAGCACCAGGGCGCTGGCGTTGAGCGGCCGGTAGTCGCTGCGCAGCGACGGGCCGACGAAGCCGTACACGCCGTCCGGCCCGGTCAGGCCGGGGGCGAAGGTGAAGGTGTGGCTGATGGTGAACAGGTACACCTTGCCGTTGCGGAAGACCAGGTGTGGTCGCTCGGTCTGCTGGTTGACGCAGTTGGCCGAGAGAATCGGTGGCAGGAGCCGCCAGTTGCGCAGGTTGCTGCTGGTCGCCTCCAGCAGTCCGATGTTGCCGGTGTAATAGCGCGCATCAGCCGGCACCGTGTGACCCGGGGGGAGCTGCCCGAGGTCGCGTGCCTTGCACTGGTACGAACCCGCCACACCGCCGGTGTTGCCCTCGAAGAGGATGTAGGTGCGGCCGTCATCGGGGTTGCGGAAGACGAACGGGTCCCGGAAGGCGTAGATGATGGGGCCGGCCTGCGACTGTTCGATCGTCTGGTATTTCTGCCCGTCGGGTTCGGCGATTATCTTGTGGTTGCGGAATCCGGTGAACCAGACATGGCGTTTGTCGGCGTGGATTTTGCCGCTGGCCGTGGCGAGTCGCTGCAGGGCGTCGGTGGGGTCGACTCCCCCGTTGTCCCGGCCGGAGGCGGTGTAGAAAGCCTGCACCTCATTGCCGCGCACAATCGTGGATCCGGCCCATTCCCGGGACCCCAGCGAGTAGCCCGCCGGGAACAGGTCACCACCGTATTTCCAGGATTTCGCGTCGCGCGAATAGAAGAAGCCGATCCGCGCCTGCCAGTGCCGATCGCCGAAGAAGATGTTCCGGGGCGCGGTGAGCGAGAAGATCACGTGCCAGCCGTTGTAGGTCACCACGTTGGTCGACACATTCGTCATCGGCCAGGTGTCCCAGATCCATACGTCGTCGGTCATGACCGGGAAGTCCGCCGGAATCAGCGGGCTCGTGTTGGTGC
This sequence comes from Actinoplanes sp. ATCC 53533, assembly GCF_003947245.1. Classification (NCBI taxonomy): domain Bacteria; kingdom Bacillati; phylum Actinomycetota; class Actinomycetes; order Micromonosporales; family Micromonosporaceae; genus Actinoplanes; species Actinoplanes sp. ATCC 53533. Next base: position 10,273 of record NZ_QHHV01000006.1, read on the forward strand.
TGTCCGACCGCACCTTCAAGGCATCGGCGCGCTTCCAGGTCGCGGTGAAGCTGTCCCGGGGCTTGTAGCTGGCCCGGGCGGCGATGCGCGCATCGTCCGACCCGGCGGGCGCGGCCGAGGCCACCGTCGGCACGGCGACTGCCGCGCCGGTGAGCAGGATCGCGAGGAGCACGCCGAGCGCACCCCGCCAGCTCCTGACATTACCTTCCACCTGTTTACCTCCTGTGCGAGAAATGCTGGGTCGTTCGTGGACAGGGGGTAGCACTCCAGCCAGGAAACGGAGTAATCCGCCGGGCGGGAGTTATCGACTGGAATGCTTCCTAAGCATCCAGTGTTCGGCCTGAAAATGAATATGATCGCCATATCGATAAACGGCGATGATCCGTGACCGGACCGTACTCCCCGCGAGCGGGACAAGTAAACAGTGATCGATTTGCCGGCCGTTCCACGGCTTCATATGGTGCGAACTTCAACCAACAAATGAATGTTTGATCGGCGAGACATCCCGCTCGCAGGTGAAACTCCACCCCGGAGAATGGCGGCTCCGCACCATCCGGGATGTGGGCGGGTTTCCGGAGTGCCCGGGCGAGGCACCGGGCCGGCTCGGCCTAATCGCAAGCCTGCCGGCTGTGCGCCGACGCATCCGCGAGGCGCTCGTCGAGCAACAGCGCGGCGACGGCCTCCGGGGCCTCGTGCATCGCGTCGTGGCCGGTGGGAAGGTCGTGGACCTGCCAGTCGGGATCGGCCCCGAGCCGGGCCCGGAGTTCAGCGAAGGGCGTGCGGTCCCATCCGGAGCAGTAGACGAACTCACGGCGCGGGACCTGGGCGAGAGCGCCTGTGAGCCGGATCGTCTGCAGGAACGAGGCGAGGGGATGGGGACGGCGGCGGGGATCGCCGCCGTCCGGCGGGCGGACGGCGTAGCCGCTGGCCGCGGCACCGGCGACGAACGCCTGCCGGTACCGCTCGGTCGTTGAGGACCAGCACGACTCGCCGTCGCGCGGGACGTAGGCGTCAAGATGCACGAGCCGGGAGACCCGGCCGCCGGCGCGGTCGGCAGCGGCAGCGGCAGCGATCACCATTCCGCCGTAGCTGTGGCCGACCAGGGTCGCGTCGGTGAGGTGGGCCCGGTCCAGGAGCCGCAGTACGTCGTCGGCGTGGGTGTCGAGATTGGCGGTCGCGACCGTCGCGTTGTCGTCGCCGGGCCGCAGACCGGTCAGGGTCAGGGCGTGCACGGCATGACCGGCACGCTCCAGCAGCGGAACCACCGCCTCGAACGACCAGGAGCCGTGCCAACCGCCGGGCACGAGAACGAACGTCGCCATGGGTCTCTCCTTCGCAAGCCGCGGCATCGAGGCACGCCGCCTCGATGGAGGCAGTGTCGCCAGGTCGCCGGCTGGCTTGCTACCGATAGGATGCCAATTGATGCCTGTTGACCGCCAACCTCGTCGGAGCACCGGCGTGACGTCACACCTGTGGCCGTCCGGCGGGCGCCACCTCTGGCCATCCGGCGAGACAAGCGCGGTGCAGTCGCACACCCGGGGACACCTGGTTTACGCAGCCAGCGGCGTCCTGGCAGCTCACACCGAACGCGGCACGTCCGTCGTCCCCGCCAACCGGGTCGCCTGGACCCCGGCCGGGCTCACGCACTACCACCGCGCCCACGGCGACACCGATATGCGCATAGCCTTTCTCGCCCCGTCCCTCGCCCGGCTCATGCCGGACCATCCCGCCGTGTTCCTGGCCTCCGGCCTCGCCCGCGAGGTCTTGCTCGCCCTGACCGGCCCCCGCGACGACGACGCAGCGCCCAGCCACAGCCTCTCCGCGCGCTCTCGCCTCCTTCGAGTGCTCGTCGATGAGCTCCGCGAGACACACGAACAGCCACTGCATCTGCCGGAGCCACGGGACGACCGACTGCGCGCCATTGCCAGGCTGCTGTCCGAGAAGCCGGCAGCCAACGCCTCGCTGGCCGAACTCGGGAAGACGGTCGGAGCCAGCACCCGCACCCTCAGCCGGCTGTTCCGCGACGAGCTGGGCGTGACCTTCTACGAGTGGCGCACGCAGCTACGCGTCTACCACGCGCTCGTGCTCCTCGCCGACGGCCACGACACCACCCGGACCGCCCACGCCTGCGGGTGGGCCAACCCCAGCAGCTTCATCGCAGCGTTCACCACCATCATCGGAACGACCCCGGGCCGCTACCGGATGCGAACGGGGAGGCTATGAGTTACCACTCGATGCGGGCCGAGCACACTCGCGGCATGATCATGGCGGTGGCCGAGCGCCTGTTCGCCGAGCGGGGCATCTTCGCGGTCTCCAACCGCCAGCTCAGCGAGGCCGCCGGCCAGGGCAACAACGCCGCGGTCGGCTACCACTTCGGCACCAAGACCGACCTGATCCGCGCCATCGTGCGGGAGCATTCCGGTGCGATGGACGAGATCCGCCGGCGGATGCTCGCCGAGCACGACGGCAGCCGGCGGGTGCGCGACTGGGTCGCGTGCACCGTGAGCCCGATCACCGAGCATCTCGCCACCCTGGCAGCGCCGAGCTGGTATGCCCGCTTCGCCGCCCAGCTGATGGCCGATCCCACGCTGCGCGCGGTCGTCATCGACGACGTGCTGGACTCGCCGACCATCCGGCAGGCCATCGACGGCCTGAACCGCTGCCTGCCCGGTCTGCCCGCCCAGGTGCGCGTCGACCGCAACGACATGGTGCGCATCATGGTCGTGCACGTGTGCGCCGAGCACGAACGGGAACTGGCCGACGGCGCCGGGGCGGGCTGGGACGAGACAGCGACCAGCCTGATCGACGCGATCGTCGGTCTGCTGCTCGCCCCGGTCACCCGAAACTGAGGTCAGCGCCGAACAGCCTCAGGGGTCGCCTCGGCGGCGGCGGGCAGGTCCAGGCTCGTCCGCAACGGGACGGCCTTGAGCAGGACGGCCGCGACGACACCGAGCAGCGCGACCGCCGCGGAGATCCAGAAGATGTGGCCCGTGGCGTCGCCGTAGGCGACCTGCGGCGACACCCCGTTCCGCAGTTGCTCGCCGACCTGGCGGGCGAGGACGGCGCCCAGCACGGTGACGCCGATCGTGCCGCCCAGCGACCGGAAGAACGCGACGGCGGAGCTGGCGGCCCCGATGTCCTTGAGCGGCACGGCGTTCTGCACGGCCAGCACGAAGTTCTGCATGGTCATGCCCACGCCCGCGCAGACGGCCAGCATGGCCACGCTCATGAGGAGCAGCGGCGTGCGGTGGTCGGTGAACCCGAGGATCGCGAAGCCCACGGTCAGCAGCACGGCGCCGGTAACTACGAACGGCTTGAGCCGCCCGGTCCGCGAGATCAGCCGCCCGGCCACGATGGAGGCCACCAGGATGCCGGCCATCATCGGGATCGTGAGCAGCCCGGCCTCGGTGGGGCTGTGGCCGCGGCTGACCTGAAAGTACTGGCTGAGGAACACCGCGGCGCCGTACATCGCGGTGCCGGCGGCGAGGCTGCCGAGGATCGCCAGGGCGGTGGTGCGCTGCCGCACGATGCCCAGCGGCACGAGCGGCTCCGCGGCCCGGCCCTCCCACCACACGGCGGCGCACAGCAGCAGCAGTGCCCCACCGGCCATGGCGCCGCTCTGCCAGGAGATCCACGCGAACGCGTCGCCGACGAACGCGATCCAGATCAGCAGGACGCTGACCCCCGCGGTGATCAGCGCCGCGCCCGGATAGTCGATCTTCACGCCGGCGCGGTGCACGACCGGCAGGTGCAGCGTCTTCTGCAGCAGCACCAGGGCGACGGCGGCGATGGGTACGCCGATGAAGAAGCACCACCGCCAGCCCAGCCACGACGTGTCCACGATGACCCCGCCCAGCAGCGGCCCGCCGATCGTGGACAGCGCGGTGACGCTGCTGAGATAGCCGCTGTACCGGCCGCGCTCGCGGGGGCTGATCATCGCCGCGATCGCGATCTGCACCAGCGCCTGCAGGCCGCCCACGCCGATGCCCTGCAACGCCCGGGAGGCGATGAGCTGCCCGGCGTCCTGGCTCAGACCCGCGGCGATCGAGCCGGCCACGAAGACCACGATGGCGCTCTGCACGAGCATCTTCTTGCTGAACAGGTCGGCCAGCTTGCCCCAGATCGGGGTCGACGCGGTCGCGGTCAGCAGGGTCGCGGTGACCACCCAGGTGTACTGCGCCTGCGAGCCGTGCAGCTCGCGCAGCATCTTCGGCAGCGCGGTCGCGACGACCGTGCTGCTCAGCGTCGCGATGAACAGGCTGAGCAGCAGGCCGCTGAGCGCCTGCAGAACGGTGCGGTGACTCACCGGCCGGTCTCCGTCAGGTGCAGCACGCTGCCCTCGCCGTCGGCGGACAGCCAGAGCGAGCCGTCCGGGTCCAGCGCGAGCCCGGCGAACATCCGGGGTACGCCCGGCAGGCCGTGACAGAACAACCCGGGATCGGGACGGCTCACACCGGGCGGCGCGCCCACCGGCAGGTCCTCGGCGTCGATCCGGGTCTCCCCGGTGACGAGGTGAACGGCCACCAGTCTGCGGTGCAGACTGTCCACAACGAACAGTTCATCACCGCGTACGGTCAATCCCTGTGGCGTTCCGATCCCTTCGGCCACCGGCGTACGGTCGTCGACGCGCACGACCGCGCCGGCCCGCGCGTCGCTGACGTAGCACCGCTGGTCGGCGCCGACGGCGACGTCCATGGGCTCCCCCAGGTCGTCGGCGAGCACGGTGACGGTGTCGTCGACGGCGATGGCAAGGAGGCGCCCGGCGCCGGCCTCGGCGACCAGCAGCGCGCCGTCCGCGCGGACGGCGATGCCCGCGGGCCGGTTCAGGCCCCGCGCCCGCACCCGCACGGTCCTGCTCACCGGGTCGTACGTGCGCACGTCGCCGTACTGCGACGTCACGTGCAGCACGCCGTCCGCCGCGACGATGCCGTGCACGAACGTCAGCAGCTCCTCGCCGCCGTCCGCCGGGGTCGTCACCCGGTAGTGGTCGGCGGCGTGCACCGTGCCGCCCAGGTCGACGGTCACCCCGAACGGGCCGTCCAGGCCCCGGGGCACGACTTCCCGCGTACGCCCGTCGGGGTGCAGCTCCGTGACTCCCCCGCTGGCGAAGCTCGAGACGAACATCCGGTTGTCGTCGTCGAAGGCGGCGTTGTCCAGGCCGGCCACCCCGCTGGTGACGAGCCGCCGCGTCCCGGAGCCGAACAGCTCGATGCGCGTCACGATGCCGGCCGCCCCCCGCGACAGCACCTGCAGCACACCACCGCGGTCGAAGCGCACCGCCACCGGCTCGTGCACCGCGTCGGCCACCAGCTCGGGCGTGCCGCCGTCCGGCGAGATCCGGAAGACCTGACCGGTGAGCATGTGCGGGTAGTACAGGTGGCCGTCCGGGCCGCGCTGCATCGCGTTGCCCAGCGCCAGGCCGCCGGTGAGCACGACCGGGTCGCCACCGCCGGGGAACAGCTCCAGGAGGCGGCCGTCGAGCGCCATCTCGTTGACGAACAGCCGGTCGCCGACGCACGTGATGCCGTTGGGATTTCTCAGCTGGTCGGCGACCACTGTGTACCCGCCGTCCGGGCCGCGGCGCCACACCCGGCCGGGAACGAGGTCCGCGATGTACATCGACCCGTCCGCTCCGAACGCGAGGTCGTCCGGTGACTGCACCGGGCCGCCGATCGGCACCACGGTCTCGATGTCGCCGGAGCCCGGGTCGACGGCGCTGATCTGACCGGCGAGGAACTGCGCCACGTACAGTCGCCCGTCCGGGCCGAAGGCGATGCCGTTCGCGCCCCACAACCGGTTCGGCGGCACCAGCCGGTCGACCGTCCAACGAGGACTGATGACGTGCCGGCGTCCGGTGGCGTCGAACCGGCTGGGCGCGGTCATGCCGGTGCCTTCGTCGGGGATACCAGGACGTCGGCCATGCCGCCGTCGGCGCGCCAGCGGCGCAGCAGGTCGTGGAAGGCGACCGGGCCGGGGCCGTAGGAGGAGCCGCGCGGCCGGGGCTTGCCCTCGTTGTTGTAGTAGCCGGGCGTGCACTCGGCCTGGAACGCGTAGTTGTCCGGGCTGGTGGCCGCGATGGTGGCGACCCACTGCTCCTCGGCCTGCGCGCTGGGCTCGATCCAGCGAGCGCCGCGGCGGCGGGCCTCGGCGACGACCGCACCGATGTGCCCGGCCTGCTCCTGCAGCACATGCATGAAGTTCACCGACGCGGCGTTCTGCAGCGAGCCGAGGTGGAACAGGTTCGGGAAGCCGTGGCTGTAGAAGCCGTGCAGCGTCCGCGGACCCCGCGCCCACGCGCCCAGCAACGGCACCCCGTCGCGGCCGTAGACCGGCAGGGTGCCCGAGACGACGCCGGAGACGCCGACTTCGAAGCCGGTGGCGAAGATGACGCAATCGACCGCATAGGAGCGGTCGCCGACCACCACGGCGTTCTCGGTCATCGCCGTGATGCCGCCGTGGTCGGCGGTGTCGACGAGCGTGACGTTCGGCCGGTTGAACGTCCGCAGATAGAGGTCGCTGAACGTGGGCCGCTTGCACATGTACCGGTACCACGGCTTCAGCAACTCCGCCGTCGCCGGGTCCTCGAGAGTCTCGTCGACGCGGGCGCGGATCTGGTTCATCTTGGCGAAGTCGGCCAGTTCCAGTTCCTCGTCGCTCAGCCCGGTGTCGGTGCCGGTGAGGAACGTGCGCTGCAGCCCGGCGGTGCTCGTCCAACCGTCCTGGACGAGGTCGGTGTCGGCCTTACCGCCGGTGACGACGGTCAGGAAGTTGTCCATCCGCTCCTGCTGCCAGCCCGGCCGCAGCGACGCCGCCCACTGCGGGTCGGTGGGCCGGTTGTCGCGGACGTCGACCGAGGACGGCGTGCGCTGGAAGACGTACAGGTGCTGGGCGTCGCGGCCCAGGTGCGGGATGACCTGGACGCCGGTCGCCCCGGTGCCCACCACGCCGACCCGCTTGCCGGCCAGCCCGTGCAGGCCGCCGTTCTGGTCGCCGCCGGTGTAGCCGTAGTCCCACCGGCTGGTGTGGAACGTGTGCCCCTGGAACGTCTCGATCCCGGGGATGCCGGGCAGCTTCGGCTGGGTCAGCGTGCCGGAGGAGACCACGACGTAGCGGGCCCGGAAGTCGTCGCCGCGGTCGGTGCGCACCTGCCACTCGCCGGCGTCGTCGTCCCAGCGCAGCTCGGTGACCCGGGTGTGGAACAGCGCGTCGCGGTAGAGGCCGAAGTGCCGGGCGATCGCGACGGCGTGCTGCCGGATCTCCTCGCCGGGCGCGTACCGCCACTTCGGGACGTAGCCGACCTCCTCCAGCAGCGGCATGTACTCGTAGGACTCGATATCGCAGTGGATGCCGGGGTAACGGTTCCAGTACCAGGTGCCGCCGACGTCGCCGGCCTCCTCGATCACCCGCACGTCCTCGACACCGGCCTGGCGCAGCCGCGCGCCGGCCAGCAGGCCGCCGAGGCCGCCGCCGATCACCGCCGCCTCGACCCGGTCGGACAGCGGCGCCCGCGCGGTGCGCTCGGTGTACGGATCGGTGGCGTAGTACCCGAACTCCCCCGCCGCGCGCCGGTACTGGCCGCTGCCGTCGGGCCGGATCCGGCGGTCGCGCTCGGCCCGGTACTTCGCCCGCAAGGCGTTCGGGTCGAAGCCCAGTTCCTCGGTCGCCATGGACTCACCTCTCGGTTCTGTTTGGACACAGCTAACCGAGTTGTCCATATTAAATCAAGTGACTGAATCCGGAGTCACAACCCGGCGGGCCCGGCGCCCGCTCACCCCGGTCCGAAGAAGACGAACGTGGTCGCGACGAGCACCGGAACCATGATCACCATCGCGATCAGGGCGTAGCCGAAGAAGTGCGGCATGCGGACTCCCCGATCCTCCGCGATCTCCTTGACCATGAGGTTCGGGCCGTTTCCGAGGTAGGTCAGGGAGCCCATCATCACCGCGCCGCAAGCGATCGCGAAGAGCAGTTCGCTGCCGCCCGCGGTGCCGGCCAGGGATGCGAGATATCGGGGGTCGTCGACGCCGATTCCCAGTTGCCCGGCCGCGATGGAGGTGAAGGCGAGATAGGTCGGCGCGTTGTCGAGTGTTGACGACAGCGCGCCGGACGCCCAGAAATACTGCCAAGGCCGCTCGAGGCCGATCTGCTCGGCCCGCGCGTTGAGGATGAGAAGCGGCTGCGTCATGGTGACGAAGACGGCCCCGAAGACGATCGCGACCGAGGCGATCGGCCGGAAACCGAAGTGGTTGGCCTCGTGGATGCCGTGCGGCGTGACGCGGAACGACAGTATCGCTATGGCCCACAGCGCCACCTCCGGCAGGCCGACGGGCCAGGGATCACCCCCGTTTCCGACGCCGGCTCCCCTGCCGAGCAGCACGAGGACGACCCCGCACAAAAGGAGCACGTTCCGCCATCCGGCCAGGCGCAGGGGCTCGTGGGCGAGCAGTTCGTCCAGCAGGCCCTCGGTGCGGTTCACCCGCTCCTCGCGGTTCACGATGAACTGGTCGACGAGATTGAAGATCAGGATGGTGACACCGTTGACGAACAGCCACGGCGCCCAGAGCCGGAAGGTCCACTCGAACGGCACGCCCTTGAGAAATCCGAGATACAGCGGCGGGTCGCCGATCGGGGTGAGCAGCCCGCCCGCGTTCGCGACCACCAGGATGAAGAAGACGACCAGGTGCGCCCTGTTCCGTCGCTTGGCGTTGGCCCGGAGCAGCGGGCGGATCAGCAGCATCGCGGCGCCGGTGGTGCCGATGAGGTTGGCGAGGACCGCACCGATCGCGAGCAGCCCGGCGTTGGCGAGCGGCGTGCCGGTCAGCGAGCCGCGCAACTCGATGCCGCCGGATATCACGAACAGCGCGGCGAGCAGCGAGATGAACGAGACGTATTCCGTCATGGAATGGATCAGTGCTTCGACACCACCCCGCGACCCGTGGCCCACGAGGATCTGCGCGGCGGCGGGGACGGCCAGCGCGATCGCGACGAGCGCCTTGTTCCGCAGGCTGCTCCACCACCGGCCCGCGACGACCTCCAGCAGGGCGACCGCGACGAGCAGCAGGACGAACGGCGCGACGCTCCACAGTGGCAGCAGCTCGCCCAGCGACCGGGCACCGGAGACCATGGCCGGCGCGTCAGCGACCGGTCCGCAACAGCTCGGCCGAGTCGGCGAGCATCGCGTCCGCGTCCGCCGGGACCCCGGTGAAGTGCTCGAACGCGGCGACGGCCTGGTAGGCGCTCATCGCGCCGCCGGGCAGCGTCGCGGCCCCGACCGCGCGGGCGGCCCGCAGCAGCGCGGTGTCGGCCGGCCGGTAGACGATGTCCGCCACCCACAGGTCCCCGCGCAGGTCGGCTGCCGCGACGGGCGATCCCGGGTCGTGCGCCATCCCTACCGGCGTGGCGTTGATGACGCCCTCGGCGTTCGCCAGCAGGGCGGTCAGGTCGCCGGGCACGCCGATCGAGACGCGCTCCGCGCCGAACTCGGCGGCGAGCGCCCCGGCCAGCCCGGCCGCCCTGGCGCTGTCGAGGTCGACGACCGTGAGGTGGCCCGCGCCGAGGGTCAGCATCGCGTGCGCGACGGCCGATCCGGCACCACCCGCGCCGAGTTGCACCACCCGCTTTCTCGGGGCGTCGGCGAAGTTCTGGTCGAAGCTCCGGCGGAATCCGAACGCGTCGGTGTTGTACCCCCGGGCCACGCCGTCGTCGAAGACGATGGCGTTGACCGCGCCGAGCACCCGCGCCTCGGCGGAGAGCTCGTCGAGGTGCCCGACGATCTGCTGCTTGAACGGGTGGGTGACGTTGAGTCCCCGGTATCCGAGGGTGCGCGCCCAGCGCAGCAGGCCGGGAAGGTCGCCGGCGCCGAGGCCGAGCACACTCGAGTCGATGGTCGTGTAGATCAGCCGGATGCCCTGCCGGTCCGCCTCGCGCTCGTGCAGCAGCGGCGAGTGCGATCGCCCGATGCCGGCTCCGACCAGCCCGACCAGGACGCGGCGGTTCTCAGAGCTTGTCACCGAACCTCTTTCGGGGGTACGGCCAGGAGGCCGGTGGTGGGCCGGCCTCCTGGCCCGTGCGGACCACCGTCAGGCGGAGGCTCGGATGCTCTTGTAGAGCGCCAGGTTGTCGCCGGTGTAGTGGGTGTTGAAGTACCCCTCGGCCTTGCTGATGAACGCCTGGCGATCGACCTGGTCGATCTCGACCACGGTGCGGGTCGAGTCCTTGCGCCAGTCGCCGAGAACCTTCTCGGTCTCGTCGTCGACGCACTTGCGGTTCTCGGCCCGGATGTCGTGGATCGCCTTGAACAGCGCGTCCTTCTGCGGCTGGCTCATCTTGTCCAGCGTCTTGTCGGCCACCACCACGTAGTGGGCGCCGACCTGGTGGTTGGTCAGGCTGGCGACCTTGAGGATCTCGTCGAACTTCTGGGCGTGCGTCGCCGCGACCGGGTTCTCCTGCCCCTGGGCCACGCCCTGTTGCAGAGCCAGGTAGAGCTCTTCGACGGCGATCGCTACGGCGTTGGCACCGAGCGCCTTGGCATTGGCCAGGAACTGCGGGGTGTTGGGAAACCGGATCTTCAGGCCGGCCAGGTCCGCGGGCTTGCGGATCGGCTTGGTCGCGGTGAAGGTCCGCATGCCGAAGTACCAGGCGTCCACGATGGTCGTGTCGGTGGCGGTGTTGAACTCGGCGAAGAAGGCCGTCCCGTTCTGGTCGACCCACTTGAAGAAGTGGTCGACGTCGTTGAAGACGTACGCCGCGTCGAGCACGCCGATCTTCGGGAAAGCGGTCGACATCGCCGAGCCGCCCTGCAGGTCGATGTCGATGTCGCCGCTCTGCACGCCGGCGAATCGTTCCGCGTCCGGCCCGAGCTGGCTGTTCGGGAACATGTCGATCGTGAGGCCGAGGTTCTGCGCCTCCACCCGTTCCTTGAGCAGCTTCATGCCGCAGCGGTAGTTGGGTTGCGACTCGGGCTGGGAGCTACCGATCTTGAGGGTCAATGCGGGATTCTCGCCCTCGGCGGCGGGGGCGTTGCTCGACGTGGAACAACCTGCGGCGAGAACGAGTGACAGGGGCAGGGCGAGCGCCGCAGTGATTCGGCGCCACCCAGCTGGCCGTTGGTACATGGTCTCTCCTCCCAGATGGGGGTCAGAATCCGAGAACGCCGGGAAGCCACAGCACGACATCGGGCAGTGCCGTGACGACGATCAGCACGGCGACGAGGGGGATCAGGAACGGGGCGACCCCGCGGAACACGACGTCGACCGGCTTACCGGTCACCGAGCTGGTGATGTAGAGCACGCTGCCGACGGGCGGCGTCAACAGGCCGATCATCAGGTTGATGATCATGACGACCCCGAAGTAGATGGGATCGATGCCGAGGCCGACCGCGATCGGCAGCAGGACCGGCACCGTCACGAGGATGATGGCGGTGGCGTCGATCAGGCAGCCGAGGATCAGCAGGATGATGTTGACCAGGAGCATGAACACCCAGGGGCTGTCCGACACCGAGGTGAGGAACTCGGCGACGTCCCGGGAGACGTGCGCACGGGTGAGGATCAGGCCCAGCAGCGCCGCGGCGCCGAGGATCAGCGTGATGCCGGCCGTGATGACGGCCGTTTCGCGCAGTGCCTGCAGGAGCACCCTCGGCTTGGCCGTGCGGTAGATCAGGCCGAGGACGAGCATGTAGAGGACGGCGACCGAGGCCGCCTCGGTCGGCGTGAACGTGCCGGAGAGGATGCCACCGAGCAGCAGGACCGGGGTCAGGAGCGGACCGACCGCGCCCAGCGAGGCCTGGACGAACCGGCCGCGGTTGAACGGCACCGAGGTGAACTCCGGGCGGCGCAACGTCCAGATGAGGATGTAGACGCAGAGCCCGAACGCCATCGCGAACGCCGGGATGACGGACGCGGCGAAGAGGGCGCCGGTGGAGACCGTCGCCGTCGCGGCGTAGATGACGGCCGGGATGCTCGGCGGCATGACCGGGCTGATCAGCGAGGACGACGCGGTGAGTCCCGCGGCGAACCCGGGCGGGTAGCCGGCCTTGATCATCTGCGGGATCTGCATCTTGCCCAGCCCGGCCACGTCCGCGAGCGCGGAACCGCTCATCCAGGAGAAGCCGACCGCGGAGCCGACGTTGACGTACGCGAGGTTGCCCCGCAGCCGGCCCAGGGCGGCCAGGCAGAACTCGTAGAGCCGGTCGGCGATGCCGAGCCGGTTGGCCAGCACCCCCACGAGGATGAACAGCGGGACCGCCAGCAGCGGGAAGCTGTTGAGGCCGTCGAAGGTCGTCTTCAGCGAGAACCCGGCCGAGCGGCCGTCGGCCAGCGCGTACCACAGGCTGGGCCCGATGAAGGCGAGCCCGACCGGCACCCGGAGGAACAGGAGCACGGCGATGACGACGCCGACCATCCACAGTTCGAGGATCACTTCGCCTCCGCCGCGTCGAAGGGGAAGTCCTCGCGGTCGGCGGTGAACACCCGGATGACTGCCCGCACGGCGCCCGAGGCGAAGCCGATCAGCGGGATGGCGTACAGGGTCCAGATGGGTATCCCCAGGGCGGCCGTCGTCCGCGTCGGGTAGGCCCGGATCAACTCGTACGCCTCCCACACCAGCACCGCGCAGATCAGTGCCGTGCAGGCCGCGGACACGGCCTTGACGACGACGAAGGCCTTACCTTTGGCCAGGTAGTCGATGATCTGGATGGTGATGTGGCCGTTGTTGCCGATCAGGTAGCCGACCATGATGAAGGTCAACACGATCAGCGAATAGTTGGCGAGCTCCCCGACGCCCGGCCAGTTGAGCGCCGGCGCGTACCGGCTGATCACCTGCCAGAGCACGCTGAGGAAGATGACCGTCAGCGCCGCGCAGGCGATCCACAGCTCGGCCGAGGCCCAGGCGCGCAGGATCGCCGGATCGCGCCGGCCCGGCGCCGGGCCGGGCTCATCGGACGGGGCGACGGATGCAGTCAACGAGGACCTCGCTCTCTGGGGTGGCGGCACCGCCCGCCAGGTCGTCGCGGGATGAATGTGCTGGTGGGAGCGGCGAGCGCCGGGTGAGCCCGCGCCCTGCGCTTCCGTCGAGGTGGACCACTAGCCGGACCAGTTGGACCGTCTTATGGACTGCGTGTAACGTACGGGCGACCGCCGGTTCTGGCAAGTCTTTGAGTCCGGACCGTTACGGATGTGTGAATGCGCGCCCGGAGCAGGAGAATCGGGGCGAGACAGCATCCGATGGCCCAGGGGCCATCCGCCGGGACACGAGGAGAGTGGAGAACCGTGGAGGCGCCTACCACCGGGAATTCCCAGCCGGCGACGCCGGCCGAGTCCGCCGATCAGCAGGGCGTCCGCAGCGTCCAGCGCGCGCTGGGGATTCTCGGCCTGCTGACCGACGATCGGCCGACCGTGTCGGTCCGCGACATCGTGGAGGCGACCGGACTGGCCAAGACGACCGTGCTCCGGCTCGTCTCCACTCTGGAGCAGAGCGGCCTGCTCTGGGCCACCAGCAACGGATACATGGCCGGGCCGGGGCTCTGGCGGTGGGCACACCTGGCCCGGCGGAGCTGGGAGCTGCCGCCGGAGACCCAGCGCGGCATGCGCGAGCTCGCCGCGCGCCAGCGCGAAACCGTCAACCTGTACGTCGCCCGCGACGTCTACCGCGTCTGTGTGGCACAGCAGGAGAGCCCGCAACCCCTGCGGCACGTGGTCCACGTCGGCGACGAACTGCCGATGTGGGCCGGTGCCTCCTCGAAGGTCCTCCTGCGCGACGCCGCCCCGGGCATCCTGGAGCGCATCGCCCGGAGCTCGCCGAACGGCCCGGAGCACGCGACGGTGATGCGGAAGTGGATCGACGAGGCCGCGGCGAAGGGATACGGCGAGAGCCACGGCGAGCGCGAGGAAGGCCTGTCCGCCGTGGCCGTGCCGATTCTCGGCAACACCGGAGGCGTCGTCGCCGCCCTGGCGCTCAGCGGGCCGACGATCCGCTTCACCGAGAGCCGGGTCGCCGAGTTCGCCGCCGACCTGGTGCGGATGGCGCAGCAGATGTCGGAACGCGGATTCGCCAGCCCGTTCGGAAAGCCCGGCTGAACCGACCCGATCAGCGCCCACTACGGCGACCTCAGCTCCACGCTCGCGCCGGTGCGCGAGGAGTCGTATATCGCCTCGATGATCTCCAGGGACCGGACCGCCTCGCGGCCGGTCACGGCCGGCTCCCGGTCGTCCCGCACCGCGGCGGCGAAGTCCTCGATCTGGGCGGCGTGGTAGGGCGCGAGGTGGTCGTGGATGTCGGCCAGCGGCAGGTCGAAGGTCCGGCCGGCGCCGTACGCGGTGGCGAACTCCTCCTCGCCGGGCAGGGTCCAGACGTCGGTGCGGCCGACGCCCTCGGGAAACTCCAGCACGCTCGCCGTGCGGCCGCGCGCGTCGCTGACCCAGACCTGCGCGCCGAGCCCGGGCCGGAAGGTGGTGCCGGCCTGGATCGTCGCGATGGCGCCGGAGGCGAACTCGACGAGCGCGCCGGCGGTGTCCTCCACCTCGATGATCCCCCGGTGGACGAGGGTGGCGCAGCGTCCCGTCACCCGCCGCGCCGGGCCCATGAACCACTGCAGCAGGTCGATGTGGTGGATCGCCTGGGTGATCAGGACGCCGCCGCCCTCGGTCGCCCGGCGCCCGCGCCACGGCTCGGCGTAGTAGTCCGCGTCCCGGTTGAGGCGGGCCACGACGCCGCCGCTGACCGGCGGGCCGAGCCGCCCGTCGTCGATCGCCGCCCGGATGCGCGCCGCCGCCGGCCAGAACCGGCGCTGGAAGAGCACACCGAAGCGCACTCCGGCGGCCTCGGTGGCCGCGACCATCCGATCGGCCTGCGCGACGCTGAGGGCGATCGGCTTCTCGCAGAGCACGTGCAGACCGTGGCGGGCCGCGGCCAGCACACCACTCTCGTGCGCCGCGTGCGGGGTGCAGATGGTGACCGCGTCGAGGCCGGCCGCGAGCATCTCGTCCACGTCGCCGAAGGCCTGCCGGACGCCGTGCTCCGCGGCGAAGGCGCGGGCCCGCGCCGGGTCGACGTCGGCGACCGCGTCCACCCGGACTCCGGGGACGGCCCGCAGGGCGCTCACGTGGTTCCTCGCGATCCCGCCGCAACCGATGATGCCGAACCGCACGACCACCTCCGAGGGGCTACCGCCGCACACGCCCGGCCAGTCCGTGCATGGCCAGCTCGTAGACCTCCGCGCCGAAGCCCGCCAGGAATCCCCCGGCCGCGGCCGCGGTCAGCGGTGCGGCGTAGAGCGGCTCGCGCGCGAAGATGTTCGTCAGGTGCACCTCGACGATCGGCCGCTCGAGCATCTTGAGCGCGTCGAGCAGGGCGACCGACCGGGTGGACAGCCCGGCCGGGTTGATGATGACCGAGGCCGACTCGTCGTACGCCTGATGCACCCAGTCGATGAGCTGACCCTCGGCGTTGGTCTGCTCGAAGAACAGGTCGAAGTCGAGCTCCTCGGCCACCGCCTGGCAGCGCTCGCGGATCTCCGCCAGGGTCACCCGGCCGTACAGGTCCGGCTCGCGCCGGCCCAGCATGTCGAGGTTCGGGCCGTTGAGGATGAACAGCCGCCCGGCCACCTAGTAGACCTCGATCTTCCCGGTGGACCGAGGGCTGCCCGGGTCGTTGAAGAAGTATTCGCCGGCCCGGGTGAAGGTGAACCGGAAGGACTCGCCCGGGGCGAGGCGGACGTCGAAGAGCCCCTCGAAGAACTGGGTCACGCCGCGGGGCCCGGCGTTGCCCGGGTGATTGGTGAAGGTGACCGTGGTGCCGGCCGGGACCCGCAGATGGGTCGGGGCCATGCCGGCGACCGCGAACGACTCGGTCGCGCCGATGGTGCCGGTGGCGGCGTTGTAGGTCCGGCCGATCACCACGGTGTCGGCGACCGCCGCGCCTTCCACCGGGCCGCCGGAGACCGGCCGGCGCACGACGGGCGGGGGCGGCGTCGGGGCCGGGCCGAGGGCTCCGCCGATCTCGAACGCCCACAGGAAGTCACCGCGCGGTGCCGAGTTGCCGTACGGGATGCTGGTCCCGCCCGCGTACACCGCGAGGTACTCCTTGCCGCCCGCGCGGTACATGATCGGGCTGGAGCTGATCGCCGCGCCGGTCTGGAAGCGCCACAGCTCGCGGCCGGTGCGGGCGTCCATGGCGAGCAGATTGCCGTCGGGCTGACCGATGACCAGCAGATCGCCGGCGGTGGTCAGGATGCCGTTGCCGTGGCCCAGCGAGTACGGCATGCGCCGCTTCCACCTGACCCGGTTGGTGCTCACGTCCACCGCGACGATGCCGCCGGTCTGGTACTCGCCGGGCGGCCGGAGCCCGTTGGCGCTCTCGGTCAGCGAGTGCGCCGCGGCGACGTACCCGAAGCCGGTGTAGACCAGGCCGGTGCGGTGGCTGAACGACAGGTGCGACCAGTCGGCGCCGCCGCCGTGCCCGGGGATGGTCAGGACGGGGGTGTCCCAGTGCGGGTCGTACAGGGCGCCCCGCACGTAGTTGGGCACGGCCCGGTTGGGGTCACCCGGGACGGAGGTGCCCAGCGGCTGATCGACGACGCGCTGCTCGGTCCACCCGCCCTGCACCGGGAACGGCTGCGTGGGCCAGGTCTTCTGGCGCGGCTCCTGCGGCACCGGCCGTTCGACGACGCCCAGCGGGGCGGAGCCGTCGGTCCGGTCCAGGATGAAGTACATGCCGGACTTGCTGCCGTAGACGATCACCTTGCGGTTCTTCCCGCGGATGCGCACGTCGGCCAGGACGGGCGACATCACGTTGTCCATGTCCCAGATGTCGTGGTGGATCGACTGGAAGTGCCAGCGGTACGCGCCGGTGCGCAGGTCCAGGGCGACGAGCGAGTTGGCGAAGAGGTTCTGCCCACCCCGGGCCGAGCCGTCCTGCGAGGAGTTGTTGCCCCGCGCGTTGCCGAACGTCCAGTAGGTCAGGCCGAGCTCCGGGTCGACGGCCGGGTGGATCCACGGCGTCGCACCGCCTTCCATCCAGGAGTCGCCCTCCCACGTGTCGTGGCCGAACTCGCCCGGCTCGGGCGTTCCCCAGAAGTGCCAGAGCAGATCGCCGTTGCGGGCGTCGAGGCCCAGGGCGGCGCCCCGGGGGCCGTCGTTGGTGCCGCAGAACAGCAATCCGTCGTGGTAGACGACGGCGACCTTCTCGATGTTGCCGAAGCCGTTGACCTGACGCTCCCAGACGACCCGGCCGGTCTCCTGATCGAGCGCGATGACGTAGTTCTCGTTCGACTTCGTGAAGACGTGGCCCCCGCCGACCGCGACGCCGCGGCGGGTCAGGGCACCGCGGGTCTGCTCGTACCGCCACTTGGTCCGCCCGGTGACCCCGTCGACCGCGATGACGTTGCCCAGGGCCGACTCGATGTAGAGCACGCCGTCCACGGCGACCGCCGTGCTCTGGCTGTTGCCCTGGCGGAGGCCGCCCTCGACGGAGTTGACCCAGGCGCCGCGCAGCCGCCGTACGGTGTCGTGGTCGATGCGCCGCAGCGCGGTGTAGTTCTGGTTGCCCAGGTTGCCGCCGACCTTGGGAAAGTCCCTGTCGCCCGGGGTGTCGAACACCGCGAGATCCGCCGCGGCGGGTGGCCGGCCGGCCGCGCCGGCCATGATGGGGCCGGCGGTGGCGGCTGCGGCCGACGCCACGGCGCCCTTGAGAAGGCTTCTTCGGTCGATGGGGGCCATGCGGGGTCACCTCGTCCTGTTTTCGCGGTTCAGTCGAAGACGCCGTGGTAGATGTCCTTGATGTTCCAGTGCCCGGGGGTCGGCACCGGCTCGTTGACCATCGGCACGTCGAGCACCGCCGGCCGGCGCGCGGCGACGGCGGCACGCAGCGCGTCGCCGAATTCGTCGGCGCCGGCGACGGTGTAGCCGTCCGCGCCGCAGGCACGCCCGAGGGCGGCGAAGTCGGGACTGTAGGCCGCGCCGTCCGGGCCGGTGAAGTCGCAGCCGAAGCTCTGCCCGAAGTGCGCGCTCTGCAGGTCGGAGATGGTCCCGTGGGACCGGTTGTTCATGACGACGAAGATGACCGGGGCACCCTGTTCGACGGCCATCGGCAGGGCCGGCAGCTGGGCGCCCATGCCGCCGTCGCCGATCAGGGCGACGACGGTGCGATCGGGCTGGGCGAGCTGGACCCCGACCGCCGCCGCCGGGCCGAAGCCCATCGTCGAGGCGCCGCCCGGCGTGATGAAACGCCCCTCGGCCGGCAGCTCGTAGCATTGCGCGACCCCGTTCTTGTTCCATCCCACGTCGGTGACCAGGACGGCGTCGGCCGGCAGGATCGCCCGCAGGTCGGCGAGGATGCGCTCGGGCCGCAGCGGGAACCGGTCGCTGGTGCCGCGCTCCCGGCTGCCGGCGAACAACTCGCGGCGGCTCGCCGTGATGGTCTCCCGCAGCCCGTCCCGCCGTCGCGGGGTGGGCTGCCGGTCGCGGACCGCGCCGTCGATCGCCTGCACGGCGTGGGTGACGTCGGCGACCGCGCCGACGGCGACCGGGAAGTTGCGGCCGATCTCGGCCGGGTCGATGTCGATCTGGATGAGCCGGCCCGGCGGGAACTGCCAGGTGTAGCGGCGGTCCCACGAACTGGCGTCGGTCTCGGCGAAGCGGGTCGCCAGCGCCAGCACCACGTCGGCCTCGCGGGTGTACCGGTTGGTCATCTCCAGTCCCCAGAAGCCCGGCATGCCGAGCAGGAGCGGATGGCTGTCGGGCAGCGTTCCCTTGGCCATCAGCGAGTGCACGACCGGGATGTCGAGATGCTCGATCAGCGAGCGCAGGGCGTCGAGCCCCGGACCGCGGCGCAGACCGCCACCCAGATAGACGAGCGGACGTTCGGCGGTCAGCAGGAGCTCGGCGATGTGCCCGGCGACCTCGGCCGGCAGGCCGGGCCGCCGCAGGACCGCGAGCGGGTACGCGCCGGCGACCTCCCGCGGCACCGGGCGGGAGAAGTGGTCCATCGGCACGCTGAGCAGGACCGCGCCCGGGCGTCCGGAGGTCGCGGTCCAGAAGGCGCGCTCGGTGAACCGCGCCAGATCCGCCACCCGCTGCACCTGCCAGGCCCGCTTGACGAACGGCCGGTAGATCGCGGTCTGATCGGCGTCGGCGTGCAGGTTCACCTCCTGATGGGGATGCCGCCCGAAGTAGTAGGACGGGATGTCGCCGGCGATCGCCACCAGCGGCACCGAGTCCAGCGCGGCGGTGAGCACGCCGGTGACCGCGTTCGTCATCCCGGGACCGACGTGCAGCAGGACGACGCCGGTCTTGCCACTGGCGCGGGCGTAGCCGTCCGCCGCGTGCGCCGCCGCCTGCTCGTGGCGGGCGATGACGAAGCGGATGCCGCTGCGCCCGATCGCGTCCAGCAGCGCGATGTTGGTGTGCCCGCAGGTGCCGAAGACGTACTCGACGCCGTACGACTCGAGCTGGGCCACCATCGCCTCCGCCGCGGAGACCGTCTCGCGGTCCGTGCCGGTCTCGCGGGCCTCATCGACGCTCATCGTGCGCCTTCCTGGTCGCCGAACAGGGACATGCCGCGCAGCAGGAGCGTCTTGACGACCGTGTAATCGTCGATCATCCAGCGCGGCGACTCGCGCCCGAACCCGGAATCCTTGACCCCGCCGAACGGAACGTGGTCGAGCCGGAAGTTCGACGACCCGTTCACGACCAGGCCACCGACCTCGAGTTCGCGCCAGGCGGTGACGATGCGGCGGATGTCGTTGGTGAACAGCCCCGCCTGCAGGCCGTAGCGGCTGTCGTTGCAGGTGGCGAGCACCTCGTCGAAGTCGTCGAACGGCGACACGCTGACCACGGCGCCGAAGACCTCGTCGCGGATCAGCCGGGCGTCGGCGGGCGGCGACGCCACGACCGTCGGCGCCACGGTGGCGCCGTCCCGGCGGCCACCGGTCGTGATGGTCGCACCGGCCTCGGCCGCCTGCCGCGCCCACGCGACCACCCGTTCGGCCGCGTCGTCGTCGACCATCGAGCCGACGTCGGTGCGAGGGTCGAGCGGATCGCCGACCGAGAGCTTCTCCACCTCGCGGGTGAACAGGTCCAGGAACTCGTCGAACCGGCCCCGGTCCACGTAGACGCGCTGGACCGAGATGCAGCTCTGGCCCGAGTTGCTGTAGCCGGTGGCGGCACAGATCCGGGCGGCCGCGGCGATGTCCGCGTCGTCGCAGACGATGGTCGCGGCGTTGCCACCCAGCTCCAGCACCAGGCGCTTGGCGCCGGCGGCGCGGGCCACCGCCGCACCCGTCGCGACGCTGCCGGTGAAGCTGATGACGCCGACGTCCGGCGCGGCGCACAACGCGCCGCCGAGCCGGCCGTCGCCGTGCAGCACCTGGACAGCCTCGGCGGGCATCCCGCTCTCCAGCAGGATCTCCACCACCGCGGCCGAGGCCGCGGGTGCCTGCGGCGGCGGCTTGACGATCGTGGTGTTCCCGGCGGCGAAGGCGGCGGCCAGCTTGTGCGCCAGCAGGTTGGCCGGAGCGTTGAAGGGCGTGATCGCCAGGGCGATGCCTACCGGCGCGCGGTGGGTGAAGGCGGTGGTGCCCACCCCGCGGGCCCAGCCGGCGACGGGCAGGACCTCGCCGCCGATCCGCCGGGCCTCGGCGGCCGAGACGGTGAAGGTGTCGGCCACCCGGTCGATCTCGCCGCGCCCGTCCTTGACCGGCTTGCCGAGCTCCAGCGCCAGCAGGCGGGCCAGGCGGTCGCGCTGCCGGATCGTCTCGGCCGCCGCGCGTTCGAGCACCGCGGCCCGCGCCGCGGGCGACATCCGGCCGACGGCCTTCGCCCCCCGGCGGGCCCAGGCGAGCGCGGCCCCGACATCGTGCTCATCCGCCTGGCGGGTGCTGCTGACGACCGTACGGGTCCAGGGGCCCTCCCGATCGTCCCAGGTGCCGGTGTGCACCCACTCACCCGCGACCAGGCAGCCGACCCTGGATATCTCGTCCGCGGGCATCATCGCTCCCAACCAGGACCGCTTGGTGGTCCTTCTAGACCGTCCTGTGGACTAGGTGTAACGTACGGGCCGCGAGGTCCCCTGGCAATGGCTGGGCAAAAGGGAAGAGGGGCACGCCGCATGGATGACGACCGACCGTTGCACGGCGTCCGGGTCCTGGACTTGACCAACGTCCTGGCCGGGCCGTACTGCAGCTACCACCTGATGCTTCTCGGCGCGGAGGTCGTCAAGATCGAGAAACCCGGCACCGGCGACCTGGCCCGCGCCCTCGGACCGGAGCCCGAGCTGAACCGGGCGGCGGTCGGCGCCTCGTTCCTCGCCCAGAACGCGGGCAAGAAGTCCGTCGAGCTCGACCTGAAGGACCCGGCCGACCGGGAGACCTTCGCCGACCTCGCCCGCGGCTCGGACGTCCTCCTGGAGAACTTCCGGGCCGGGGTGCTGAGCCGGCTGGGCTACGACTGGGACGTGTTGCACCGGCTCAATCCCCGCCTGATCTACTGCGCCATCTCCGGGTTCGGGCAGACCGGCCCGATGAGCCAGGCGCCGGCCTACGACCAGATCATCCAGGGCCTGTCCGGCATGATGAGCATCACCGGTACGCCGGAGACCGCGCCGCTGCGGGTCGGGTTCCCGGTCTCCGACACGATCGGCGGCCTGGTCGCCGCGATGGCGATCGCCGCGGCGCTGGCCGGCCGGGCGAGAACAGGTCGGGGCGTCAGCCTGGACGTGTCCATGCTGGAGACGTCCCTGTCCGCGATGGGCTGGGCGGCGTCGAACTATCTCGTCAGCGGCGTCCCGCCGGAGCCGATGGGCGATCAGAACGCGACCGCCGCGCCGTCGGGCACCTTCCAGGCCGGCGACGGACCGCTCAACATCGCCGCCAACCGGCAGGAACAGTTCGAGACGCTGTGCCGGCTGGTCGGGCGGACGGACCTCGTCACCGACGAGCGCTTCGCCGACCGGGAGGCCCGCAAGCAGCATCGGGCCGCGCTCAGCCACGAGATCAACACCGCCCTCAGCCGCCGGCCGGCGATCGAATGGGAACGGCTGCTGTCCGACGCGGGCGTGCCGGCGGCGCGCGTACTCACCGTCGCCCAGGCCGTGGAGCTCGACCAGCTGAAGGACCGCGGGTTCTTCACCGACCTCGGCTTTCCCGGCCAGCCGCGGCGGACGTTGCGGGTGAGCGGCAACGGCGTCCTGGTCAACGGCGCGCCGCTGCGCCCCTCGACGCCGCCGCCGTTGCTGGGTGAGCACAACGACGAGGTCAAGGGCGGTGCCGCGGCCGACCGGGACACCGCGGCGGAGGTGCCGGCACCATGAGCGAGGACGAGCGGGAGCCGACCGTGCGCGACGTGTCCGACTGGTGGTCGACGTCCGTCTCCCGGATCGAGCCCAACGTCATCGAGCTGCGGGGCCGGCCGGTCCAGGACCTCATCGGCTCGGCCACCTTCGCCGGCGTCATCTGGCTCATGCTGCGCGGCGAGGCCCCGACGCCGGGTCAGGAGCGGTTGCTCGAGGCGGCCCTGGTGTCCTCGGTGGATCACGGGCCGCACGCGCCGTCCATCGCGGTGGCGCGGATGGCGGCCACCTGCGGGATCGGCCTGAACAACGCCGTGGCCACCGGCGTGAACCTGCTGGGCGACGTGCACGGCGGCGCCGGCGAACAGTGCATGGCGTTGCTGGCCGAGGTGCACGCCGGCGACGCCGAGACCGTGGTCGCCGCCTGGCGCGCGCGCTCGAAGTATCTGCCGGGCTTCGGGCACCGGTTCCACACGATCGACCCCCGGCGTGACCCGCTGCTCGGGCTGGTCGAACGGGCGGTGTCCGACGGCGTCGTCCGCGGGGACCACCTGCGCGCCGCCCAGGCGGTCGAGCGGGTGCTCGCCGCGGACCGCACCCGGGGTGTGCCGATCAACATCGACGGCTGCACCGCCGTCGTCTACGCCGAACTGGGCTTTCCGCCGCCCCTGGCGCGCGGGCTCTTCGTCCTGAGCCGCAGTGTCGGCATCCTCGCCCACGCCTGGGAGGAGACCGGCCAGGGCCGGCGCAACAAGGGCCCGATGCCGCCGTCCATCCTGCCCACCTACACCGGAAACCCCTGACACCCCACCCCCTTCCCCTCGCCAGGAGCAGGCATGCCCATCACGCGCAATTCCCTGGTCAGCGCGGGTCTCGCCGCCGCGCTCACCGCGACCGTCATGCTGGCCGGCAGCGCCCTCCCGCAGGCCGGGCAGGCTCCACCGAGTGGCCGCGACACCGCGGCGGAGAACCTCGGCCGCGTCGACTACGGCGTCTGCCGCGGCACCGACCCCGGCTGCTACCACGGCTGGGGCAACTTCGACCCGGCCACGGACGGCTACCGGGTGCTCGTCTACAGCCGTACCGCCGGGCCCCGGCACGCCCACCTCGGTCCCGTCCTGCCGGCCGGGCTCAACCCGCCGCTGACCCCGGCGCACGCCGCGCAGAGCGCCCTGGTCAAGCTCGGCGCGGAGCACGGCTTCGCCGTCGACTGGACCGAGGACGTCGCGCAGCTCTCGTCCCCGGCGCGCCTGTTCCGCTACAACGCGGTCATCTTCATGAGCACCACCCGCGACGCGCTCGACGACCCGGCACAGACCGCCCTCCGGCAGTACGTCCGCGGCGGCGGCGGTTTCGTGGGCATCCACAACGCCTTCGGCACGGAATACAACTTCCAGTGGTACGAGGGGCTCCTCGGCGGCGCCAACTACTACGACCACGGGCGCAACCAGCCCGGAACGGTGGTGACGACGAGCCGCCGCGACGCGTCGACCGCCGGCCTGCCGGCCCGATGGGACTTCACCGACGAGTGGTACAACCTGGTTCCGTTCCCCAGCGCCGTCCGGATCCTCGCCAAGGTCGACGAGGCCACCCTGCCGGACGGCGCGGCCGGCGGCAGCGGCCACCCCGGCCACGGCCGCAACCACCCCGTGTCGTGGTGCCAGTACTACGACGGCGGCCGGTCCTGGGTCACCACCCTGGGGCACACCGTCGAGGCCTGGACGGACGCGCCCACCACCGGCGACCGGTACTTCCTCGAGCATGTTCGCGGCGGCATCGAGTCGGCCATGGGCCGCGGCCCGTTCTGCCGTTAGCGGGTGGGTGAATGCGGCATCGCGAGGTGCCGCGTTCCTACGCCGCATCGGCGCGCTGCCGGTCCGCCGGCACGCCGTCGAGGCAGCGGCGGGCGGCGGCGATGGCCTGGCGGGCGTGCTCCTTCGCCCCGATCTGGGCCGACAGTTGCGCTCGCGGGATCTCCAGGGCGTAGGGAATGCCGGACGGCAGGGCGGCCAGGATGCCGCCGACGTCGATGCCCCCGTCTCCCGGATAGAGCCGCTCGAACCGCGCGGTGTGGATGAGCTCCTCATTGGTCACCGGGACGCCCGCGGGCGCGTCGCAGACGTGCGCGAAGTGGAACCACTCCGCCGGCATCTCCCGCAGGTCCGCCACGCTGGATCCGGAGCGGGCGAAATGCAGCAGGTCGACGAGGATGCCGGCGTTGGGCTGGCCGGCCGCCCGCAGGATCCGGCCGGCCTCGGCGAGATCCGGCGTCTCGGTCCACGACGGAAACTCCAGATCGACGGTCAGGCCGAGCGGCCGGGCCAGCTCGCACAGCTGGGCGAAGCGGTCCACCTTGCGGCCGCGGTCCGGATCGGGCAGTTGGGCGATGACGTGCCGGGCACCGAGCTCGGCGCCGGCCTCCAGGACGCGCTGGAAGTCCCGCGGATCCTCGCGCGGGCCGATCCGGGCCAGTTCGATGTCCAGCACCTCGACCCCGGTGGCGGCCAGCCGGACCTTCGTCGTACGCATCAGCCCGGGATCGGTGGCCAGCGGGTAGTGCGGCTCCTGCGGCGTGACCCGGGTGAGGCGCAGGCCGACGTACCGGTATCCCGCGTCGGCGGCGGCCTCGACCAGCTCCGGCGGTGACAGGCTCAGCGCCGTCAGATGGGCGAGCGAGTAGTCGTGGTCCCGGGCGCCCGGCCGCTCGTGGGCGTCCCGGAGCCGGCCCAGCCGGCGTTGCCGGTGCGCGGCCATGCGCACCGGTGCGCTGCCCGCGGCGCCGTAGCCGGCATATCCGTCGACGCGCTGGACCACCTCGAAGAAGAGCCGGGAACCCAGCATCTCGGTGTAGAAGTGCAGGTATTCGCCGTCCTCGTCGTGGTCGTAGAGGATGGAGTGCTCGCGCAACGCCGCGAGCAGCTCCGGCGGCGGGGCGAGCCGGGCGTCCAGGTCGTCGTAGTAGTTCGACGCGATCTTCAGCACGGGTGCGCCGAGTTCGCGCATGGCCAGCGCGCTCGCGATCACGTCGTCGCTGGCGAAGGCGACGTGCTGCGGGCTCGGAGTCGCGGGCGCCCAGCTGCCGCGGCGCAGCGGCGCGGTGTTGAGGGTGATCCGGAAGGTGTGTCCCGAGTCGGTGGCCGATCGGCTGCGAATCAGGCCGAACGGCGCGGTCAGCTCGGTGGTGGGACCGGACTCGAGGCCCAGCACCGAACGGTAGAAGATCGCGACCTGGTCGAAGTCGTCGACGGACTCGGTGAGCGAGATGTGGTCGGTGCCGGTCACCAGCCCGTCGGTCCGGGACGAGGCCCCGGTGGCGTCGAAATCCGCCAGCCAGCTGTTCGCGTCGGCGCCTGTGCGGCAGAAGAAGACGGCCGTGCCGTCGGGAGCGGCCACCGAACTCAGATCGGCCTCCTCCGGCTGGCGGACGCGGGGCAGCACCGGCGCGAGCAGCCGGCCCGCGCGCTGCGCCGACCCCGCCGGATCGTTGCTCTCCACCCCCAGGGCGCAGATCACCGCCGAGCCGGGCGTGACCGTCCGTTGCGGCGCGAAATTCAGCAGGATCCTGGCGTCGCCCTGCTGCCAGAGCTGCACCGGCTTGGACCGGTGCTGTCCGGTGCGGGCGAAGCCGAGCGCGCTCAGGGTGCGCGCGACGGCCGGGCCGGAGACGTCGTCGACGGCCAGCTCGGTGAACACGTGACCACCCAGCCGCGGGGCCGGCGGCAGGCCGGGCGCGCCGAGCCGGCTCCGCGCGGCGGCCGGTCCCCCGGTCGCGACGGATTCCCGCAGGGCGAGCAGCGAGCGCATCCCGTCGATGGCGGCATTGCGCGGATCGGCCTGCCGGTAGACGTCGTTGAACACCTCGAGCGAGAGCGGGCCCTCGTAGCCGGTGGCCAGGACCTGGCCGACGAAGCCGGTCAGGTCGAACGAGCCCAGCCCGGGGAACAGCCGATGGTGCCGGCTCCACTCCACCACGTCCATCTTCAGGCGTGGCGCGTCGGCCAGCTGCAGGTGAAACACCTTCGCGCCGGGGACGATCCGGATCCCGGCCGGGTCGTCGCCCCGGGACAGCACGTGGAAGCTGTCCAGGCAGAGACCGAGGGCGGCATGGTTCGCCCGCCGCACGATCCGCCACGCGTGGGCGTACGTGTTCACGTGCCGGCCCCACGCCAGGGCCTCGTACGCGATCCGGAGGCCCCGCCGCCCGGCGCGCTCGGCCAGCTCGCGCAGCTGATCGACGGCCAGGTCGTCGTCGTCGACGGACTCCGCGGACTCCGCCGAGCAGACCAGCATCATGCCGGCGCCGAGCTGCTCCAGCAGGTCGAACTTGCGTTCCGCCCGGCGGAGGTTGACCCGGAAGGTGTCCGGCGGGACCGCCTCGAAATCGCGGAACGGCTGATAGAGGTCGATCGTCAAGCCGCGGCGGGCGCACTCCTGCCGCACCCGCGACGGCGACCACGCCGACGCGATGAGATCGCTCTCGAAGAGCTCGACACCGTGAAACCCGGCCGCCGCGGCGGCCGCCAGCTTGTCCTCGAGGGTCCCGGACAGGCACGCGGTGGCGATGGTCAGCCGCGGGCCGCCGGTCAGCCCGCGGGCCGGGCCGCTCGCACCATCCTGGTCGGCGATGAGCATAGGCTCTCACAATGTTTGAACTGGTTAGTTAGTTATACTCGGCGTTCGCCTCCGGGGAAAGGGTCGTGGACCCGGGACTAAGGTGAACCCACTGTTCCGATGGGAGGGCCCTTGGCAACGCAGACGCCGGACTCGGAAGTCGCGGCGCCCGCCACGCGGGATCCCGAGCGAACTCGATCAGAGATCCTCGCTGTCGCCACCCACGAGTTCGCCGACAAGGGATACGCCGGCGCCCGGGTCGACGAGATCGCCGCGAAGACCCGCACGACCAAGCGGATGATCTACTACTACTTCGGCGGCAAGGAACAGCTGTACCTGGCCGTTCTCGAGCAGGCGTACGGCGGGATCCGGGCCCTGGAGCAGCAGGTCGACGTGGAGCATCTCGATCCGGTCGACGCGATCCGCCATCTCGCGGCGCTCACCTTCGACCACCACGAGTCGCATCCCGACTTCATCCGGCTGGTCAGCATCGAGAACATCCACCGCGCCCGGCACATCGCCCGTTCGGAGATCCTGTCGGGCCTGGCCGACCCGGCGCTGGAGACGCTGACCCGCATCCTCGAGCGCGGCCGCGCGGCCGGCTGCTTCCGCGCCGACGTCGACCCCATCGACGTCCACATGCTGATCAGCGCGTTCTGCGTCTTCCGGACCGCCAACCGGTACACCTTCAACGCGATCTTCAAGCGGGACATGCTCGAACCCGCGCGCCGCGAGCACTACCGCACCATGCTCGGCGACGTCGTGCTGGAATATCTGACCGCGACACCCTGAGCAGCTGGCGGTCACTCCGCCGTCCATCAAGAAGTCGCTGCCGGTGACGAACCCGCCGGCCACCCGGGACCGCTACGCGATGATGCGGTATGAGCGGGCCCCGGGTTGGCTCCGGATCGTCCAGGCATTGATCCGCAGACCGCAGGGCGACCGTACTTCCCGGTAGAAAACCAGACGGTTGCGGAAGGATGGTCACGTTCGTGGCAGCGGCGTTCCCGGGACATCCGGCAGCACACGATCGAACACCTGACGCAGAGTACCGAACCAACCCCGCACAGTATCGACAGCCAGCCGCGACCCGACCCCCGCTGCCACGTCAACGCGTCGCCTACCTCCAACCCAGCCACGACCAACCACCACCGAACACCAGGACACCCGGCGAGAACCCGAACCGCCACCCCGCGACCTACCCATGGCCCGGATCCCGACCGAACATGTACGACCCGGACTGGTCGCCCCACCCCCACCGCAAAGGCCGACGCCGAGCCCGCCAACCAGCCCGCACCACGATCATCCTGATCGCGATCAGCGCCGTCACCGCCGCCGCCATCAGCACCGCCGTCACCGTCAACGGCACCGAGCAACCAACCCCGGTACCGGCCGCGATCGACGCCGCACCCCCGCAACGATCCAGCACCCCCCACTCCGCCACCCGCGGCGGCATCCGCACCTCCCCCACACCAACCAAACCAGTCAAACCGTCCAGACCGGCCGCGACTGCCACCCCGACACCGAAGACAACCCGCCCACCACGACCGGTGACAGGCCTCAACCAAACCCAGATGAACAACGCCGCGGTGATCGTCCAAGCCGCCCAGGACCGCGGCCTTCCCCGCCGAGCGATGCTGGTCGCCATGATGACCGGAATGCAGGAATCCAGCCTGCGCAACCTGGCCAACCCGACCGTCCCGGCCTCCCTCAACCGACCCAACGAGGGAAGCGGCGACAACTTCGACTCACTCGGCGTCTTCCAACAACGCCCGAGCCAGGGCTGGGGCACCGTGACACAACTGATGAAACCACGCTACGCCGCGGACGCCTTCTACGAACGACTACTCACGGTAACCGACTGGGAAACCAAAAGCCTCGGCGCCGCCGCACAAGCCGTCCAACGATCGGCCCTACCGGACGCCTACGACAAACACGAAGAACGAGCCGACCAGGTCATCGAAGCACTGCTCTGACCCGGCGACCAGGCGCCGCTCCGGATCCACTGCCGTAGCGCGGATGATCGGTCACGAGGCGGCACCGGCTTTGACCGCGGCGCCCGCGATGACCACCTCCAGACAGTCGCGGAACAGGTCGTCCACGGTGCGGCCGGGGCCGAAGTATTCGGCGATCGCGGCCACCGCGGTCGGGTGCCGCTCGGCGAACGCGGCCATGTCGAAGTCTTTCAGCGCCTCCGCGTCCGGGCGGGGGGCCTGCTCCTCCAGGACGTGGCCGACCGTGAAGCGCTCGACGGTCAAGACGATCACGCGGGCCTCTAGCAACGGGATGCCGCGCGCCACCAGGGTGCTCATCGCCAGTTCGGAGATCGCCGCCATGGTGACGGAGAGCTGAGAAGCGGAGCCGACCCGGGCGCCAAGATGACGAACGAGCACACGTTCCGCGGCCTGCTGCACCGGGCGACCCATCGCATCCCCGGAGTGACCGCGCATGCCGAGCGGCCGGTTGGACACCAGGGCACGGCGGCCCACGGCCGCGACGTCGCCCCTCAGCCTCCGCTGAACCACAGGTGGAACCACTCGGCCGCCCGCCCTCCCCGGCTCATGCCGGCCTGGCAGCGCCGGATCGCGGCGTTCTTCGGCCGGGAGCCGTGATGAAGGCGGCGGTGTTGCACGAGATCGGTGGCATCCCTCGCTACGAGGACTTCCCGGATCCCGTGGCCGGCGACGATGAGGTGGTCATCGACGTGAAGGCGGTCGCGGTCGAAAACGTCGACAAGCGCATCGCGGCCGGCACGCACTACGCGAGCCGGCAATACACCGCACAGTTGCCGGCGATTCCCGCCTTCGACGGCATAGGCGCGCTGCCGGACGGCACCCTGGTCGGGTTCGGCAACCCGCGCCGGCCCTACGGCGCGCTCGCCGAGAAGACCGTGGTGCCCGAGGGCGCCTATCTGCCGATCGCGGAGGGTGTCGATCCGGCGATCGCGACCGTGCTGGGCACGGCGATCACCGGCATGTCCATCAGGACCGCCGCCGGCTTCGTGCCGGGCGAGACCGTGCTCGTGCAGGGCGCGACCGGGGTCGCGGGGCGACTCGCGGTGCAGGTGGCCCGACTGCTCGGCGCCGGACGGATCGTCGCGACCGGCCGCGACGACGACCAACTGCGTGAGGTGCAGACCCTCGGCGCCGACGAGGTGATCAACACAGCCGTGTCGGACGAAGCGCTGGCGCAGGCGTACCTCGATGCCAAGGGGGACGGCTACGACGTGGTGCTGGACTACCTCTGGGGCCGGCCCACCGAGATCCTGCTGCGATCGCTGGTCCCGCGGTCATTCGCCTTCCCGAGGCCGACCCGGCTGATCCAGATCGGCGAGTCCGCCGGCGCCGGGCTCATGCTCGCCGCGGAGAGCCTGCGCACCTCCGGGGTCGAGATCTACGGGGCGGCCAAAGGGCTCGGCCCGCAGACCATGCACGAGGCGTACGGCCAGGTCGTGAGGTGGGCGCAGTCCGGCGAGCTGACCTTCGACGTGGTGCAGGTCCCCCTCGAGCGACATCGAGACCGCCTGGCAACGCACCGACCTACGCGGCCGCAGGCTCGTCGTGGTGCCGTGACAGACAGGCCGGATCGGGGGCGAGGAGCGTGCGGACGGCGTGGTGCCTCAGTCGCACGCGACCCCGTCCCCGTCGCGGTCGAGGTCGTAGGGGTCACCGCCGATGACGCGAATCGGACCTTCGACGTAGGCGGGCCCGTTGCCGCTGCCGCCCGCGCAGTCCACGTCGCTGGCGATCGGGACGCACGGGGTGTAGTTGGGGTCGCAGCCGTCGTCCGCCTGCTTCGTGCCGACAGCGATCACCTTGGTGACCGGCTTCCTGGTGACGACTGACGACACTTTCTTGCGGGCGGTCTCCTTGCCGTCGGTGAGCGTTATTTCGTACGTGATGGTCTGGACGCCGTTCACGCCCTTGACCCGCACCTTGGTCTTACCCTCGACCAGCTCGTCGTCGTCCACTTCGCGCGTGCCGTACCGAAGGGATTTTGTTTGTTTGATGGTCTTTTTCGTGACGACGGGCGCATTGGTGGCCGACTCCGTATTCGAGGGGGACGCGACCACGTCGCCGAGCACCGGCTCCGCGGTCGCCTCGCTGGCCACGGCCGTCGCGGCGGCGAGCGTCTCGGGCGTGCCACTCACCGTTTCGGTTTTGGGGTCGCCGGCGAGCAGGCCGATTCCGAGAAGCCCGCCGCAGCAGGAAAGTGACAGCACGCCGAGCACGGACCCGATGCGCTGCCACGGTTTCATGCGTGACCAGAGATTCGACTGCGGCGGCCGGGGATAATGCGGTGCCTGATACGTCACCGCCCCAGTGTCGGTGGGTGACTTGCACCGGAACACCGCCGTTCGGCCACCGGCGCGCCACTTCCGGCGGCCCGGGCCGCCGGAAGTATCGCTCCCGCGCAGCGGTGGAGTACGGGCGCCCGGGTCCTTGCCGAAAACGTTTTCGTGGGCGATGGTGGGCATGTAATCGATACACATCAATGTAGCTGGTGGGGTCGGTGCTCGGCTCGCTGACGCCTGCCCACCACGGCGTCCCACTGCGTTTCGCGAGGAGGCGATGATGTTCCACCGACCACGCCGGGTACGGCTCATCGCGGCCGGCCTGGCCGCCGTTGTCTGCGGGGCGGCGGCCACCGTCACGACCACCGCACACGCCGCCGCGTCGGGTTGCCGCGTGGATTACGCGGTCGGTTCGCAGTGGACCGGCGGCTTCTCGGCCAACGTCACGGTGACCAATCTCGGCGACGCCGTAACCGGCTGGACCCTACGGTGGTCGTTCACCGCCGGGCAGGTGGTGACACAGGCGTGGAGCGCCACCGCGACGCAGAGCGGTGCCGCGGTCACCGCGGTCAACGCCGGCTGGAACGGGCAGTTGGCCACCAACGGCAGCACGTCATTCGGATTCAACGGCTCCTGGAACAACGCGAGCAACCCCGTGCCGGCGAGCTTCTCGCTCAACGGCGTGACCTGCACCGGCAGCACCACGCCGGGCACCCCGTCGCCGACCGTCCCCGCCACCACACCCCCGACGGCGACACCGTCGACGCCCGCACCGCAGGCTCCGCCGACCCGGACCGTGCGCGTCTTCTGGCTCAAGCCCACCGACGTGGCATACGACCAGCGCTACCCCGACGGGATAGCCGGCGTCATGCGCGAGGCGCAGAGCTTCTTCCGGCAGCAGCTGGGCAAGACCTTCACGCTCAACGGCCCGGTCGTGGAAGTGGTCAACGGCCAGCACGACACGAACTGGTACATCAACAACAACTGCGACCCCAACGGCGACCGGTACGCCTGCGTGATCTTCAACATGCAGAGCGAACTGCAGCAGCGGTTCGGCCTGCGAAACCCCGACAGCCGATGGCTGTTCGTCGCCGAGGTCAGCGCCGAGGAGGTCGGCAAGTCCGGCGGGGGCGCCCAGCCCGGCTGGGTCCTGCTCAGCGGTCACGACGCCGACGGCGCGGCCGGCAAGACCGAGCCGATGCCCCGCTGGTACGGCGGGATGGTCCACGAGCTCGGCCACGCGTTCGGACTGCCGGACGCCACCTCCACCGACGGCACGTGCATGTCCGCGTCCTTCTACGGCTACCCGAACTGCACGTTCAACCAGACCCAGAAGAACGGCATCCTCAACGGCCCGTACGGCAGCTTCCTCTCCTGACGAGCGGCGACGGGCGACGACGGGCGGCAGGATGAAGGTCCTGCCCCCGTCGTCATCCCACGAGCTCAGCGCAGCAGTGCCCCGGCCACCTGACGGACAGCGTCGAAGGCGGGCAGACTCGACGACGAGCTGTCGGAGAGCGCCCCGGCGATCACGCCGCCGCAGATGCAGATCAGGAAGATCAGCATGATCACCATCAGCACGATCATCACCGGCATGCCGGGATATTTCTGCGGCGGTGCGCCCAGCGCCCCCTTCGTGAAGGCGACCATGGGCGCCCGGTATTCCAGCTCGACCGTCTGCCCCGGATAGACGTCGACGGTCAGGTCGGCCGGGCCGAGCTGGGGCGGCAGCAAGTACGGCACGTGGACGTGCACGTGGTACTGCCCGGGCGGGACAGGCAGCACCTGCCGACCCCACGCGTTCGCGGCCACGTGCCCGTTCAGCTGCGTCTGCGGCTTGAACAAGCCGAGCATGAACGCGAGCGGGTGATATTTGAGCGTGACGGCGATCGCGGAACCGGCGGCGCGGTCGGGAGGCGGCGGGAATGCGGGCTGCTGCGCACCCGGCGGTTGCTGTTCGTACACGCTTGGTCTCTCCCTCGATCGATACCGGGCCGCAAGATACGACGCCGGGGCCGTCCGGGGCAACCCTGGGCGCGCTGAGCCGCGACAGCCCGGGCTACGCCGCGGGAGTGCCCGGCAGCAGGCGCAGGACCCGGCCGTACCCGGGCAGTCGCGGCCGGTCCGCGAGCAGCATGTCGAGTGCCGCGTGCGGGCTCAGTCCGGGCCGGTCGCAGCACAGCCGGGCGACGGCGCCGCTGATCTGCGGCGCCGAGAAGGACGTGCCGCTCCACAGCGCCCACCCGTCCGCGCCGAAGACCCGGTCCGGATGATGCGGGTCGGGCTCCGGGGGCGAGACCCCCGGCACGAACGTGGACACCACGCCGACGCCGACCGTGGAGCACCGCAGCCAGGGTCCGTGACTGGAGAACGGCGCCGCCCGCAGGTCGTGCGTCAGCGCGCCGACCGCCACCACCCCGCCGAACGCCGCCGGGAACATCGGCTCGGCGCTGCCCATGTTGCCGGCGCTGGCGACGATCAGCACCTCGGGGTGGTTGGCGCCGATGAACTCGACCGCCGCGCGCATGGCCGGCGGCGGCACGCCGTCGACCGCCGGTGTGCCCAGCGAGGCGTTGATGACGGTCGGGACCCCGGCCTGGTGGGCGTCCGCCGCGGCCCGGAGCAGCATCTCGGCGACGTCCGCGTCGGTGCCCAGGCCGTCGCCGCGGGTGAAACGGTAGGCGACGATCTCGCATCGGGGAGCGACCCGGCGCACGATCCCGGCGGTGAACGTCCCGTGACCGGCTCCCCAGTCCAGCCGCCCGGCGGCCGGCAGCACGTCGAGCGGATCGGCGTGCCCGGGACCGACCACCGCGTCGCTGAGCCAGCCGTCGCCGCGCGCCCCAGCGGCGATCCCGGTGTCGACGAGGGCGACCCGGACCGCTGCGGGGGTGACCGCCGGTGCCGGGCCCCATCCCTGCGTGGCAAGCGGGTAGTCGTCGGCCTTGATGGTGTGGCCCAACGGAACCACGAGGTTCATCGCCGCGTCGATCCCCTGCTTCCGCAGCCGTACGGCGTCCTGGGCCAGTTGCGCCGGCCCCTTGCCCGCATGGAAGACGCCGGTCCGCGGCCGGGAGGCTCGCTGCGGCGTCGGGTGCCCGGCTGGCGTGTAGCCGAATGACGCCAGCCGTGCGGCCGCGTCGGCCGCCGGCTCGTCCAGCCGTACGGTGAGCTGTCCCCGGGCGATGAGCACTTCCGTGCCGGACCCCGGAGACCGGTACCGGTCGAACGGCAGCCCGTCCGGCCCCGGCGCGGCGTCCTGACGGGCCCGGATCCGGTCGATGATCTGCCCGGCCCGGTCCCGGCCCCGCGCCGACGACAGCGCCTCGACCTGGCGCCCGACGCCGGCGCTGTCCGCCTCGAGCTGGGCGGCGCTCCGGTGCTCCGGATAGTCCCAGACGGCCGCCGCCGGACCGGCCACGGCGGCGGCGCGGCCGGGAATCACCACCGCGGCTGCGCCCAGCGCCCCGCCGAGCAGGAGTTGTCGCCGTCCGAACCTGTCCATCGAGCACCCCCGGGTCTCTCGACACGCTCGTATGCCGGTGCCGGGTACCGTATTGGCGCTCGGACCCGGACACCAGCAGATCAAGGACAGCACGGCCGGGCGGATGTCAGGGGCTCTCGGCGACGCGGGCCGCACCGGCCCGGGGCAGCAGCGCCAGCGCCGTCAGACCGGCGAGGCCGGCAGCGACAGCCCAGGCCACCGCAGTACCGGCCACACCGGCCGCGAGCAGGAGCAGAGCAGCGACGCCGATCGCGGTGCCCAGCTGCGCGCCGGTGTTGAGCACTCCGCTGGCGGTCCCGCTGATGGAGTCGGCCACGTCGGCACCGATCGCCGTCGCCGCCATGGATGGACGCTACGACACCGCCGCGGCAGTCGTGATCGGACGGATCATCGGTGCTGGTGGTGGCCATGTAGTGGGCCGCCGGACCGGAAAGGTTGCCAGCCAGTGGGGAATGTCGCTGTTCGCGGCCGATCCGGGCCACCCGGCCGCCGGTCCGGCAAACTGTCACGGCATCTCCGGCAGGCCGCCCCCACCGCCCTGCCTTGCCGGGCGACCCCGTGGACAGGTGAGGCACATGGATCCCGATACCCCCGCGCCGGCGCCGGCCGGGCACCGTAAGCGCCGCTCGACCGCGTTCCGCCTCGCCGTGTTCGGGATCGTCCTGGGCACTGTAGCCGCCGCGGCCCTCGCCGCGCTCGTGCTGCCGGCGGACGCCGGCAAGCGGTTCGCGCTCCCCTGGTCCGCTGCCGGCTCGTCGAGCGGTTCCTCCGCCCCGGGTACGGCCTCCGCCGCACCGCCCGCCGCATCCAGCACCACGGCGGCCCTGGCCGGGGCGAAAGCCGCACCGAAAGCCACGCCGACGCCCGCGGCGAAGGCCGCGCCGAAGGCCGTGGGCGCCTGCGGGAGAAAGGCCTCCGCCGCGCCGGCGACGAAGGTCACCGAGGTCAAGCTCGGCAAGCGGGTCACCGGGTACGGCCCGGAGGGCGACACCGACCCGTTGCCGATGGCCATCGCGGCCACCCCGGCCGGCGGGTCCTGGCTGGCCTGGCGGGGCACCGACAGCCGGGTCTACCTCGGCAAGCTCGGCTGCGACGACCGCCTGATCGGCACGCCGACCAGTTTCGCCGGGATCGACCTGCAGGATGTCCAAGCCGACAGCAAGGGCGGCGTCCTGCTGCTCACCCGCCGGGGCGCCTGTCACACCGGCCCGCTCTGCGGCGGCGCCGCGAGTCCGTGCAACACGATGCACATGATCCGTTTCAACACCTCGGGCAAGCAGGTCTGGGAACGCCAGGTCACCAACCTGACCGCGAAGCGCGGCGGCTTCGACGACGGCGCCCGGTTCATCTGGTGGTATCAACACCACGGCCGGCTGGCCACCGACGGCACCAACTACGCGGCCTACTTCGGCGTCGCCATCACCGTCAAGAACGGCAAGTGCGTCGACATCCACGAGGGCGACCGGATGCAGGTGGTCAACGCCAAGGGAGCGCTGGTCGGCGGGCACGGCAGCTTCGAGGTGGGCTGCAGCCACTCCTGGACCTCGCGCATCGTCTGGGATCCGCGCGCCAAACGCTTCGCGATGGTGTGCGCCACCGACAACGCGTGCCGGATCGCCCAGCCGAATCCCTACCGCACCGTGGCCGCCGGCACGTGCGACGGCAGCCTGTTCGGCGGCGACCTCGTGCTGGCCAAGACCAAGGGCTACTGGACCGCGTGGAGCCAGGGCGGGCAGGTGCGCCTGTCGCACTTCACCAGCGGCAAGGCCGACCAGACGATCAAGACCGCGGCGCGCGCCGCCCATCCGCACCTCGTGCGGTACTCCTCCGGCCGGATGTTGCTGAGCTGGGAGTCGGGCGCGGCGATGCTGGCGCAGGTGTACGACGCGGGCAGCGGCAAGGCGGTGGGAAAACAATTCAAGATCGCGGCGCGGGATCACAGCTACCAGGCGTTCAAGTCGTACGCCGACGGCAGCGCCGCCTATCCGGCCGCCGGCGGCACGAGCACCTCGATCAAGGTCGCCCGGGTCCTGCCGCTGAGCTGACATGGAGACGCCGGTCGCATTGCCCGGACCCGGCCTGGCCTCTACGGTCATCGCGGCGGACCCGAACTGCGCGGGACCCCGGGGCGTGGAGGAGGCGGTGTCGATGGTCGGCGACGGCCCTACGTTCGCCGCGTTCTTCGAGCGGCAGCACGCCGACCTGTCCCGGCTGGCATACCTGCTGACCGGCGACCCGGCGGCCGCCGACGACCTGGCCGCCGACGCGCTCGGCCGGGTACGACGCGACTGGCCCCGGGTGGGTGGCGACGATCCGGCGGCGTACGCCCGGGGGCTGGTGGCCACGCTGACCCGCGGCCGCGAGCGGCGCGGCCTGTTCGGCACGATCCGGCGCACGCCGGCGCCCGGGCGCGAGGCCGCGAACAGGCCCCAGCCGGCGAACCGGCGCGAGGCCGCCACCAGGCCCCGGCCTGCGAACCGGCGCGAGGCCGCGACCGGGACCCAGCCGGGCGCGCAGGCGACCGAGGTGCGCGGTGCGCTGCGCCGGCTGCCGCACCGGCGCCGGGTCTGCGTCGTGCTGCGGTACGCGTTCGGGCTCACCGAGGACGAGGTGGCGCGGGCGCTGGGTATCTCCGCCGGCGCCGCGCGGACCAGGACCTCGCGCGGCGCACGGCAGCTCTCGGAACTGCTCGGCGACGCACCCGGGGTCTCGCGCCTCCGCGGCTGGGAGGCGGCCCGGTGAGGAGCTACCTCGAGCTGTCCGAGCACGAGCTGCGTACCCGGTTGGGCAGCATCGCCGCCGGGCACCAGCCCGACCGCACCGCCATGCTGAACCGGATCGCGCAGCACCGGGCCGACGCGCCGGTCGCCGACCGCCGGCGGGCGGGCCAGGCGTGGCGCCTGGCCGGTTCCGCGCTGGCGGTGGCCACCATCCTCGGTGTCGGCGGCGTCGCCCGCTGGGCGCTGGCCGACGGCCCGGGGCCCACCGTCGGGCCCGTCGCGCCACCCGCCGCGACCCGGACGGCGCCCACGCCCGCCCGCACCACGGCGGCACCCACCCCACCCGCCGCCCGCAGCGTGGCCCCGGCGCCGAGAACGTCTCCGGCGCAGGCCGCGCCGGAGAGCGCCGGGAAGGGTCAGCGGGCGCTCTGGTCCGACGGGTCGATCGATCCGGACAGCGGCGACACCGCCGGGCGCAGCGACATCACCGTCAAGGTCCGCGAGCCGGTCCGCGCGCTGGAGCTGACCGTCCGGGTGGCGCTGACCCCGGGCCTCACCGACCAGGGCGCGGTGCACGACGTCACCGGCGCGCGGATCGACACCACGGTGGTCCGGGAGCGGGACGCGCTGGTCTACCGCTTCGAGCTGGCCGGCGGCACGCTCGCCGAGGGCACCTACGTCTTCGCCGCCAAGTACGCCTACGAGGACGGCGGCCGGGACGCGGGTGACGACACCTACCGGGTGCGCGCCACGACCGCGGACCGGGGCGCCGAGCTGGAGCTGCGGGGCGACTTCTACTGAGCGGGGGCGCGACCGTCGACCGGTCGCGCCCCCTCGTTCAGGTCAGTTCAGGGTCATTTCAGCACGATGCCGGTGGCGACGCAGTTGACGCCGTCCGGGACCTTGCTGACCTCGGTGGGCTCGCCGCTGGTGACGCCCTTGAAGCTGGCGCAGATCACCGTCTTGGCGGTGCCACCGACCACCGTGACGTCGCTGATCTTCGCGGTGTCGCCGAAGTTCGGGTTGATGCCGACCAGCGTCTTGAGCGGGACCGTCACGGTCACGTTCGACACCTGGACGTGGCGGGCGAACTGCTTGCTGCAGTTGCCGCACGAGCGGTACAGCTTGCCGATGTCCGCGGCCTGGAAGTTCTTGATGATCATGGTGCCGGGGCCGTTGTGCTGGAAGGTCTTGTCCGAGGCGTGCATCGCGCCGCCGCCGTCGATGGTCATGGTCTGGCCCGCCGCGGTGCCCTTGAAGGTGGCGGCGTCCTCGCCCACGTCCTGCCACCACACGTTGCGCAGCGTGCAGGTGCCGAGGCAGTGCACCCCGTCGGCGGCCGGCGTACCGATGATCACGTTCGACAGGGTCGCGCCGTCGGCGAGCTGGAACATCGGGGCCTGGCCCTCGCCCTGGCCGCCGTCGCCCAGCGCCGCGCCGCCGATGAAGCGCACGTTGCCGCCGTCGAACG
The DNA here is from genome assembly GCF_003947245.1 of Actinoplanes sp. ATCC 53533. Classification (NCBI taxonomy): domain Bacteria; kingdom Bacillati; phylum Actinomycetota; class Actinomycetes; order Micromonosporales; family Micromonosporaceae; genus Actinoplanes; species Actinoplanes sp. ATCC 53533. Next base: position 49,152 of record NZ_QHHV01000006.1, read on the forward strand.
GCCCGGTCACCTTCTTCGTCTCGGTCAGCGTCTCGGTGCGCACCGGCGTCGGCCAGGTGGTGGCGGCCGGGTTCGTCGTGGGCTTCACCGTGGGCGTGGCGGCCGGCTTCGACGTCGGCGCGGTGGTGGGCGGTTTGGACGCCGGCGCGGTGGTAGGCGCGGTGGTCGCCGGCGCGACGGTGGCCGTCGGCGGCCGGGTGGTGGGGGTCGCGGTCGGCGCCGGGGTCGGCGCCGGCGCGCTGACCGACACATCGTCGAAGGAGGCGGACGCGTGGACCGTCAGCAGCCCGACCCGGCCGGCCTTGAGCGCACGCCCGCTGACGTCACCCACCGCGACGTTGTCGACATAGCCGCGGACCCGGGTGCCGATCACGTCGAGCCGCAACTGGTGCCACCCGGTCGCGGCGGAGGCCAGCGCCACGGTGCTCAGGGTGGTCACGTTCGAGCCGCGGACCTCCTCGATCCGGGCCGCCCCGGGGACCAGCACGAGGCGCTGGAACTGGCTCGATCCGGTGGCCCGGGCGGCCACCCCGACCGCGGCACCGCCGGCGGTCAGGGCGCCCGGGCGCACCCGCGCCTGCAGGGTGTAGTCGGTCCAGCCCTTGTCGCCGGCGAACATCCGGGCCAGTTCGCTGCCGGCGTTGGCCTGGTTCAGCACCTTGCCGCCGTCGCTGACCACCGACCAGGAACCGCCGGACTTCGACCAGCCCGCCGTGTCGCCGTCGGAGAAATCGTCGGTCAGCGAAGTGCTGCCGGCGAAGGCGGTCGCGGCGACCCCCACCGCCGCGACCACGACGGCGGCGAACCCGCCGATCAGAGCGGTGCGCCGCCGGCCGCGCGGTCGGGTGGCCATCTCGGGTTCCATCCGTCTGTTCCTCCAGGTCCGTGTTGAACAACAACGGGTGGCCGTGGACGGCCGGGAGGTTGCCAGCGGAGCCCTAGTGTGACCGCGGTCACTGTGCCGAAGGTCAGGCCGGCTCACCGGCGGGCACGGCGGCACCGGTGTCGTCCTCGACGACGTCCGGTTCCGGGTCGGGGTCGCTGAGCTGCTCGCGCAGGTAGTTCCACAGCACCGCGATCAGCGCCGCGATCGGCACCGCCAGCAGGCTGCCCACGATCCCGGCGAGGCTGCCGCCGAGCGTCACCGCCAGCAGGACCACCGCCGCGTGCAGGCCCAGCCCGCGGCTCTGCACCATCGGCTGGAACACGTTGCCCTCGAGCTGCTGCACCGCCACGATGATGGCCAGCACGATCAGGGCGTCGGTCGGCCCGTTGAACACCAGCGCGATCAGCACGGCGACGAGCCCGGCGAACAGGGCGCCCACGATGGGCACGAAGGCCGTCACGAAGGTCAGCACCGCCAGCGGCAGCACCAGCGGCACGCCCACGATCCACAGGCCGATGCCGATGAAGACGGCGTCCAGCAGGCCGACGAAGGCCTGGGACCGCACGAACGCGCCGAGGGTCTCCCAGCTGCGCTCGGCCACCACCGGCACGTCGACGGCGAGCCGGCCGGGCAGCTGCCGGGTCAGCCAGGGCAGGAAGCGCGGGCCGTCCTTGAGGAAGAAGAACATCAGGAAGATCGCCAGGATGGTGGTGACGACGCCGTTGACCACGGTGCCCACCCCGGTGACCGTGGCGGTGAGGATGCTGCCGATGCTGTCCTGGATGCGGTTGATGGCCGCGTCGAACGCGGTGTTGACCTGGGCGTCGCCGATGTTCAGCGGCGGCCCGGCGGCCCACTCGCGGACCTTCTGGATGCCGTCGACCACGCCGTCGGCCAGCTCGCCGCCCTGCGCCGCCACCGGCACCACGATCAGCACCACGATGCCCACGGCGACCAGCAGCGACACCACGGTCACGGTCGACGCGGCCAGCGCGGGATGCCAGCGGTGCCGGCGCAGGAAGCGGGTCAGCGGCCAGGTCAGGGTGGTCAGCAGCAGGGCCACCACCAGCGGCCAGATCACCGACCACATCTTGCCCAGCAGCCACAGCGCCACCCCGGTCATCACCAGGATCACCAGCATCTGCAGGGATATGCGCGCCGACGTGCTCAGCGCGGCCCGGGCCTTGGTGGAGCTCAACGATGCTGGCATGGCACCACCCTAAAGATCCCCCCGCGGCGCCCGCACACCGAACTCCCGGTCAGCCCTTGTCGGCGCCGGCGGTCAGGCCCTCGGTCAGCAGGCGCTCGGCGGCGAAGAACAGGATCACGATGGGCAGGGTGAGCACCACCGAGCCGGCCATCAGCACCGTCTTGCTCACCTCGATGCCGCCGGAGAGCTGCGCCAGGCCCAGCGACACCGTCCAGTCGGCGCGGTCCTCGACCAGGAACAACAGCGCGAACAGGAACTCGTTCCAGGCGATCATGAAGACGTACAGGGCGTTGGCCGTCACCGCCGGCGCCGCCAGCGGCAGGATCACCTTGCGGATCGTCTGCAGCCGGGTGTAGCCGTCGAGCGCGGCGGCCTCCTCCAGGCTCACCGGGATCGTCGACAGGTAGTTGCGCAGCATGTAGATCGACACCGGCACGGTCTGCGCGATGTACACGATGGTCAGCCCGGCCAGCGAGCCGCGCAGGCCCAGCCGGGTGAAGAGCACGAACAGCGGGATCGCCAGCAGGATCGACGGGAACAGGTAGACCGCCAGGAACAGGAAGTGCACCTGGCGCCGGCCGGTGAAGCGCAGGCGGCTGACCGCGTACGCGCCCGGGATGGAGACCAGCAGGGTCAGCGCGGTCGCGGCGAGGGAGACGATCGCCGAGTTGGCGAGGAAGCGCAGGAATCCCTGGCCGCCCCGGCCGGCGGGGGTCAGCACCTCCCGGTACGTCGACACGGTCCACTCCGCCGGACCGACCCACAGCTTGCCGGGGTTCTGCAGCACCTCCTCGATCGGGCGCAGGGACAGCATCAGCATGTAGAGGAACGGGAACAGCGTCACCACGACGAGCACGGCGATGACGACCCGGCGCAGGACGCGCAACACCCGGGTCTCGACGGCAGCACGGTCCATCAGTTCTCCTCCCCGCCTTCCACTCGCGGCGCCATGAACCTCAGATAGACGGCGAGCAGCACGACCAGCCCCGCGGCCAGCACCAGCGCCTGGGCCGAGGCGGCACCGATGTCGAAGCGCGCGGTGAGGAACTGGTAGACGCGGACGCTGACCACTTCCGTGCCGGCTCCGCCGCCGGTCAGCAGGTACACGTCGTCGAACTTGTTGAACGTCATGATGAAGCGCAGCACCGTCAGCAGCGCGATGACCGGGCCCAGTTGGGGCAGCAGGATGTGCCGGAAGCTCTGCGTCGGCGCGGCGCCGTCGACCAGCGCCGCCTCCTCCAGGTCGCGCGGGACCGCCTGCAGCCGGGCCAGCAGGAACAGGAAGGCGAAGGGGAAGTACCGCCAGGCCTCGAAGGCGATGACCGTCAGCAGGGCCAGCGGGACGTCGAAGTGCCAGCCGGCCAGCGACACCTCGTACTCGCGCTGGCTCAGGAAGGCGATCGGGCGGTCCCAGCCCAGGAAACGCGTACCCCAGTTGTTGGCGATGCCGAACTGCGGGCTGAGCATGATCTCCCAGACGAAGGTCACCGCCACGACCGGCGCCACGTAGGGCAGCAGCACCGAGGCACGGACCAGGTTGCGGCCGCGAAAGCCGCCGCGCAGGGCCAGCGCGGCGACCAGGCCGAACAGGATCGAGAAGAACGTCGCACCGACCGTGTACGCCAGGGTGGTCCACAACGACGACCAGAAGCCCGGCGAGGTCAGCACGAGTTCGAGGTTGGCGAGGGTGTACTCGCCGAAGACGCCGGCCCGGCGCAGGTTGATCAGCCGGATCCGCTGGAAGGCCAGCATGACCGTCCACAGGATCGGCAGGACCACGACGACCAGCACCACGACGAAGGTCGGCGACAGGTAGATCAACCCGGCCCGGTTCTCCTGCTGCCGCCGGGTCAGCGGCCGTTTGGCCGCCACTATTCGAGCGACTTCTGGATGCTCTTCACGTCGTCGGCGGCGCGCTTGGCCGCCCCCGCCGCGTCCAGCTCACCGCTGGTGAGGGCGTTGACCGCCTTGGGCACGGGCAGCTCCCCCAGCGTCGCGCCGACCAGCGCGCCCTGTTTCTGCGGGAACCCCCAGCGCTGGAACGTGTCGGGGCTGCGCTGCAGCGCCGCGATGACGTCCTTCGGGTAGACCTCACCGAGCGGCTTCTTGGTGTCGACCCCGGCGGGCAGGTCGTTCCAGGCGTCGGTGAACTTCGCCGGCTCCTGCTGGGTGCCCTTGCGGACCGGGAACTTGCCCTCCGGCGCGATGCCGAGCCAGTCGGTGTAGCCCTCGTTCATCAGGTACGAGACGAACTTCTTGGCGGTCTCGGTGCGCTCGCCGTCCTTGGCGATGGCCCAGCTGGTGATCTCGCCGAACTGGGCGGGCTTGCCGCCGGGCCCGGCGATCGCGGTGACGACCCCGCTGTTCTCGGCCAGGTATGCCGGGTCGGACCGGCACTGCGCACAAGTCGGCAGCGCGTCCTTGCGCAGGCCGGCCATCTCGTCGAGCAGGAACGAGGACCAGACCACCATCGCGGCCTTGCCCGCGAAGTAGGTCGCGCGCGTGGTGTCCACGTCCTGGGCCCCGGGTACGGAGTAGCTCTTGACCAGGTCGCCGTAGAGCTGGAAGGTCTGCACGCACTGCGGCGAGTCCAGGGTGACGGTCTTGTTCGCGTCGACCAGTTCGCAGCCGTTGCCGAGCGCCAGGTTCTCGAAGGTCTGCTCGGTGAAGGCGTCGTTCGGGATCGTGGCGAGGCTGATGCCGGCGACCGCCGGGGAGTTGAGCCGCTGCGCCGCCTGACGGATCTTGTCGTACGTGTCGGGCGCCGTCAGCCCGGCCTTGTCGAAGAGGTCCTTGCGGTAGAAGAGCAGCTGCGCCCAGCCGTCGGACGGCACGGCGAGCTGCTTGCCGTCCTGGCCGGTCAGCTCCAGCGCGCGCGGCGAGAACGTGCCCGGGCCGAGGCCCTCGACGACGGCCTTGGCGGCGTCGGTGTCGAGCAGGTCGTTGGTGGCCATCTGGGCGACCGCGCCCAGCGGGAGCGCACCGACCACGTCGGGCAGCGTCCCGGCCGCCGCCGCCGAGGTGATCAGGCTGCTGAACTGGTTCTCGTCGGTCGCGACGATCTTGACTTTGACGCCGTTCGCGGCGCCGAACCGATCGGCGACGGCCTGGGTCGCCCGCACCCGGTCGGTCTGATTCTCCAGGCTCCACACGGTGAGGGTGCCGCCGCCGCTGTCGCCGCCGTCGTCACCGCAACCGGTGAGGGCTGAGCCGGCCAGGGCGGCGGCGAGCAGGCCGGCCGCCGGGAGGCGCCAGGAACGTCCATGATCGATTTTCACGAGATGTCCTCTCGGTGACGTATCGATGTCATTTGGTTACCGACGCATCACACCAAGGAGCCGTCCACCTCGCAACCGCTGGGGCCACCGTTACCAGATCAACGTCTTGACGCCTCCTGGGACGACTGAGAGCATCACCACACCATCCCGCATGTTTGCGTAAACATTGCCGCTCCGGGTCGCATGTCACAGTCCCGAAACAGGCCCGCGTAGCCAAGGAGAACCCTCCACGATGAGAAGACGACTCACCGCCCGGAGTCTGGCGGCCACTTTCACCGCGACCGCGCTCACGCTGGGCCTGCCGGCACCGGGCAGCGCCCGGACCGCGGCACCCCAGGCGGCCGCGCCCAGCTCGGCCGTACCCATCGCGGCCGCTCCCGGAGCCGTCCCGACGGTGACCGTGCGCCCCGACCCGTCGTACCAGGGCCAGGAGTTCGAGGGCTGGGGCACCAGCCTGGTCTGGTTCGCCAACGCCACCGGCGGCTACCCCGCCGAGGTCCGCAACAAGCTCGCCGACCTGGTCTTCGGCAAGCAGGGGCTGAACCTCAACATCGCCCGCTACAACATCGGCGGCGGCAACGCCCCCGACGTGCCCGACTACCTGCGTCCCGGCGGCGCCGTCCAGGGCTGGTGGAAGGCCCCCGCGGGCACCACCCGGACGAACGTCGACTGGTGGAACCCGGCCGACCCGGCGCACTGGAACCTCGACGCCGACAAGACCCAGCGCTGGTGGGTCGACCGGATCAAGAAGGACATCACCCACTGGGAGACGTTCAGCAACTCGCCGCCGTACTTCCAGACCAACAGCGGCTACGTCTCCGGCGGCCTCGACTCCAGCCAGGACCAGATCCGCAGCAGCACGGTGAACGACTTCGCCGCCTACCTGACCCGGGTCAACCAGGAGCTGGAGAAGGCACACGGCATCAAGATCAAGACGACCGACCCGCTCAACGAGCCGAACACGAACTACTGGGGCACCCGGCTGGGCGCCGACGGCAACCCGGTCGGCGGTGGGCAGGAGGGCGCGCACGCCGGCCCCGCCCTGCAGCAGCAGGTGATCCAGGCGCTCGCGGCGAAGCTGACCGCGCTGGGCAGCCACACCAAGGTCTCGGCCATGGACGAGACCAACCCCGGCACGTTCGAGAAGAACTGGAACGCCTACCCCGAGAGTGTCCGCGCCCTGGTCTCTCAGCTCAACGTGCACACGTACGGCACCGGCCAGCGCACCACCGTCCGCGACATCGCCAAGGGCGAGCAGAAGCCGCTCTGGCAGAGCGAGGTCGAGGGCGGCTGGGGCGGCGGGCCGGGCGGCGGGCAGAGCTTCACCAGCATGACGCCCGGCCTGGGCATGGCCCGGCAGATGGTCGACGACCTGCGCGAGCTGGAGCCGACGGCCTGGGCCTTCTGGCAGCCGGTCGAGGACTACAACAACATGAAGCCCGGCGGCGAGTTCCCCACGGGTGGCAACTGGGGCAGCATCCAGCTCCCGTTCGACTGCAAGGCCACGGACACGCTGAAGACCTGCCCGATCTACACCAACACCAAGTTCAACACGGTGCGTAACTTCACCCACTACATCCGCCCCGGCGACCGGCTCATCAAGGTCGGCGACACCTCCAGCACCGCCGCCGTCTCCGCCGGCAAGCGGGCCACCGTCGTGCACATCAACGACACCAAGCTGGCGCGCACGGTGCGGCTCGACCTCTCGGCCTTCGGCACGATCGCCAAGAACGCCACCGTGACGCCGGTCTTCACCGACGTGAGCGGAGCGCTGAAGAAGGGCGCCCCGATCGCCGTCCGCAACGGCGCCGCGTCGGTGCTGGTCCCGGCCGAGTCCGTGACGTCGTTGCTGGTCACCGGCGTCTCGGGGGTCGCGCCCGGCGCCGCCCTCGTGCAGAGCGGCCACGTCTACCGGTTGAAGGGCGTGCAGAGCGGCAAGTCGCTCACCCCGAACGCCGCCGGCACCGGCACCGTGCTCCGTACCGAGGACCCCAGCGCCGCCGCGCAGCTGTGGAGCTTCACCCCGCTGACCACCGCCACCAGCAACCAGTCCCGGTACGCCGTCAGCACCGCCACGGGCACCAGCCAGCTCGCCGTCGTCGACGGAGCGCTGACCCTGGTGCCCACCGTCAAGACCCCAGCCAGCAACGCTCAGTGGATCATGTCGACCACCGGTGACGGGACGTACACGCTGCTCAACGTCGCCACCAAGCGCGTCGTGGAGGTCGGCGGCCAGGCCACCCAGGACGGTTCGAGCGTCTCCACCTGGCTGCCGAACTCGGGCTTCAACCAGCGCTGGGAGATCATCGACGAGTCGGTGCTGGGCATCCAGCCCACCGCGGTGTTCACCGTGCCCGGTGTCGTACCGACGATGCCGACGACCGTCGTACCGACCCGCCGCGACGGTGCGCGGGGAGCCCTGCCGGTCGTCTGGAAGCTCCCGGCCGCGTCGGCCTGGAAGCGGCCGGGCAGCGTGCCCGTGCTCGGCACCGCCACCGACACGCTCGGCGTCACCCACCCCGCCAAGGCCACGGTCGAGGTGGACACCCTGGTCTACACCAAGCCGGGCCGCGCCAAGACCTTCGTGGGCGGTCAGGCGAAGCTGCCGGCCACCGTCACCGCGGTGGGCAAGCGCGGCGTGACCACCCAGCGTCCGGTCACGTGGAACGTGCCCGCCGCCGGAGCGTTCGACAAGCTCGGTGTCGTCACCGTCGCCGGGCGCGCCGACGCCGGCGACGGTCGCACCCTCCCGGCGACCGTCCGGGTGCAGGTGACCCCGCGGGGCGAGCAGAAGGCGCCGACCACCGAGGTCACCGCGACCTTCACCGAGTCCGGCTACTCCGCCGCCGGTCTGCGCAACGGCATCCTGATCGACAAGGCCTGGTCGAACTGGGTGCCCGGCACCAAGAACACCGGCGACACGCTCACAGTGGAGCTCGGCGAGCAGCAGGCTGTCACCCGAGTCGTCACGTACTTCTACAAGGACGGCCCGGACAGCAGCTGGGCACAGACCGTGCAGATCCAGGCCCGCGACGCACAGGGTGCCTGGTCCGACGCCGGTAGCCCGGTGTCGGTCCCGGCCGGCACGGCTACCGCCCCGGCGGTGTCGGCCACGTCGCCGGCCACCACGAACGCGGTCCGGGTGGTCCTCACCGCCCCGCCGAGCCAGCACATGACGGCCAGCGAGATCGAGGTCTACACCGCGGGCCCGAGCACGTCGTCGGACGCGAACGCCGAGGGCATCACGCTCTCCGGCGTGCCGATTCCCGGATTCATCCCGAGCCGCACGTCGTACTCGGTGCGGGTCCGCGGAAAGCTGCCGGTGGTCGCGGCGGTGGCCACCGACCCGTACGCCACGGTCGTGGTGACTCAGCCGACCGCACGCAACCGCACGGCGACCATCACGATCACCAGTGAGGACGGTACGCAGAAGCGCACCTACCGGGTCGCCCTGACCAAGTAACCCAGACAGAAGGCGGCACCGCACCAGCTCCAGGGTGCGGTGCCGCTGTTCTGTCCGGTCAGCTCTCCGCCGGCCGGGTCGCCGGCCAGACCAGGACGTCGTCCGGGATGGTCGGGTCGCACAGGGCCCGCCCGTCCCGGCCCGGCAGCATCCGGCCCGCCGACACCACGAGCCGGGCCACCTCGATCGCCCCGTGCGCCTGGAAGTGGGTGTTGTCGGCCACCCCGGCGGGATAGTTCGGCGACTCGCCGGCGTCGAGCCAGAGGAAGTGGCTCTTGGTCGCCGCCGCCCCGAGCGCGCCCCACAACGCGAACGACGACGCGGTGAGGTCGATCAGCGGCGTGCCGGTGTCCGCGGCCAGCGCGCGCATCGCGTCCGGATATTCGCCGTGCGACAGGTACGGCGTGCCGTCGGCGGTGAACCGTCGCCGCTCGACCGGCGTCACCAGCACCGGCCGGGCCCGCCGGGCCCGCGCTCCGTCCAGATAGAGCCGCAGGTATTCCTGGAACGTCGTCCAGGGCTCGGTGTAGCGGGCCGGGTCCGCGACCTTCTCGTCGTTGTGGCCGAAGGAGACCAGCAGCAGGTCGCCGGGGCGGATCGCGGCGAGGATGCGGTCGAGCCGGCCCAGGTCGGCGAAGCTCTTCGAGCTGGCCCCGGAGAGCGCCTCGTTGACCACGCGGATCTCGGGCCGCAGGAAGGCCGGCAGCGCCTGCCCCCAGCCGGCCCGGGGGACGTCCGCCACGGCGTACGTCGCCGCCGTCGAGTCACCGGCCACATAGATCGTCCGTCGTCGCGCGGAGCGGTCGTCACCGCCCGCCGCGGCCGGCCCGGCGAACCCCAACCCACCCGCGACGGCGCCACCGAGGGCGGCGCGCAGCAGCAACCTGCGATCAAGCGTCATGGCCGCCATCAAATCAACAATCATCGATCCAGGCAAGCGCTTACCTGAGATCTGTGCCGGCGGCGTCGGTGGTGGCGTCGGCGGCGGCGGGCAGCGGCTGCGTCGGCGGCTCGGCTCGGCGGCTCGGTAGCAGCAGCGGGCTGGTGAGGATGAGCAGTCCCGCGACCGTGAGGGCCGTGCGCGGGCTGGTGGCCTCGGCGAGCAGCCCGCCCAGCGCGCTGAGGACGGCGATGGCCGCGCTGCTGCTGATCGACCAGGCCGACAGGGTGCGGGCGATGCGGTCGCCGGGGGTGTGTTCCAGTCGATAGGTCGCGAGCACCGGGTTGTACAGGCTCATGCTGATGATGATCGCGAGTTCCACCGCGATCACGGTCGCCAGGCCGGCGGCGCCGGGCTGCACGAAGGCGAGGCCGATCAGCCAGATCGCGCGCAGTGTGCCGACGGTGCGGAGGATGCGGTGCCGGCCGTACCGGGCCACGACCCGGGGTGCCAGCCGGGAGCCGATGAACCCGCCGAGGCAGGGCGCCGCGAAGGCGAGGCCGTACTGCCAGGGCGGGAAGCCGAGCTCGCCGAGCAGCAGCACGGCCAGCAGCGGCTCGGTGGCCATGATCAGTCCGGCGACGAGCAGCTGGTTGAGGTAGAGCGCCCGCAGGCCGGGATGGCTCAGCAGGTGCCGCCAGCCGTCGAGCAGCTCGCCGGCCCGGACCCGGCGCTCGCCGGTGCGCCGCGGGTGCTCCTCACGGCCGCGAATCGCCGCGATGCCCAGCGCGGAGAGCAGATAGCTGAGCGCGTCGGCCACGATGGTGGCGACCGGCCCGAACAGGCCGACCGCCGCCCCGCCCAGCGGCGGCCCTACCGCGATGGAGCTCCACGTCGTCGACTCGAACCGCGCGTTGGCCACGAGCAGGTCCGCCGGCCGGACGAGGGCCTTGAGGTAGGCGCCGGCGGCCGCGCCGAAGGCGATCTTGGCGGTGGCGACCACGGCCGAGACGGCCAGCAACTGCGCGAAACCGAGCCGGCCCAGGGCGTACGCGACGGGGACCGTCAGCAGGACCGCGAACCGGGCCAGGTCCATCGCGATCATCACCGGGCGCTTGCGGTGGAACTCCACCCACGGCCCCAGCGGCAAGGCGATCAGCGCACCCACGGCCGGCCCCACCGCCGACAACGCGGACACCTGAGCCGGGCTGGCACCCAGCACCAGCACGGCGATCAGCGGCAGGGCGCCGAACCCCAGCCCGGAGCCATAGGCGCTGACCGCGTACGCCGCCCACAGCCAGCCGAACCGCCGGCCCAGGGATCGTCTCGCCGCCAAGCCCTCACCTCCCGCATCGCACAACCCGTCGTTGACCGCGGAGAGCAAAGCAGGCGCTGCCACCACGGATCAAACAACCAAACCGACGGCGAGTCACAACCGGCCGTTGTGTGCGTAGGGTCTGACCCATGGATCTCGACGCCGTCCGTACCTTCGTCGCCGCCGCGGATGCCGGCCAGTTCCAGGACGCCGCGGCCGCGCTGTCGATCACCCAGCAGGCCGTCTCCAAGCGCATCGCCGCGCTGGAGAAGGACCTGGAGGTGCGGCTGTTCACCCGCACGGCCCGCGGCGCCCGGCTCACGATCGACGGCCAGGCGTTCCTGCCGCACGCCCGGGAGCTGCTCCGGGTGGCAGCGCGCGCCGACGCTTCCGTGCGCCCCGGCCGGCGCGCCCTGCGCGTCGACGTCCACAGTCGACGGATCGCGCCGGCCGTGCTGTTGCAGGATTTCCACCGTACGCAGCCGCGGATCGAGCTGGACGTCGTGACCCTCGACGCCGACTTCCACGCCGCGACCGCCGCCGTCGAGGCGGGGACGGTCGACGCCACCTTCCACGCCGTCACCGTTCCCGCGCGCCGGCTGCCCGGCGCGATCAGGACCGCCCGCGTGATCGACGAGCACCACGAGATCCTCGTCGGGCCACGCCACGCGCTCGCCGGCGCCCGCGCCGTCACGCCCGCCCAGCTCGCCGAGCACCGCATCTGGATGCCCGGCATGGCCGCCGGCACCGAATGGTCCGCCTACTACGACGACCTCGCCGCCGCGTTCGGCCTCACCATCGACCTGGTCGGGCCGGTGTTCGGCAACGAGGCGCTGATGGCCGAGATCGCCGACTCCGCGGAGCTGGCGACGCTGGTCGGCGAACGCTCGCGATACCTCTGGCCGGACAGCTACGACCTGCGGCGCATACCGGTGCGCGACCCGGCACCGATCTACCCGATGTCGCTGATCTGGCGCGACGACAACCCGCACCCCGGGCTCGGCGGCCTTCGCGACTTCCTCGGCTCCCGGCGGGCGGACCCACCCGGGGAGCAGGTCTGGCTGCCGAAGTGGGCGCAGCCGTAGTCACCGGTCCGGGGCGTCAGGGCTCCAGGGTCACCGTCCCGGCGGCGCCGTCCACGGTGATGAGCTGCCCCGTCGTGATCTTGTCGGTGGCGCCGGGCACGCAGATCACCGCGGGCAGGCCGTACTCGCGGGCCACCGTGGGCCCGTGGGCCATGATGGCGCCGGTCTCGGTCACCAGCGCGGCGGCGGTGAGGAACAGCGGCGTCCAGCCGGGGTCCGTGGTCGCCGCCACCAGGATGTCGCCCGGTTCGAGGTAGGCGGTGCCCGGGTCCCGGACAACCCGGGCCGGCCCGGTCACCCGGCCCGGCGACGCACCCACACCACGCAACGCGCCACCAGCCCCGGCCAGCCCAGTGAGCAACGGCCCGGCCACCCGGCCCGGCGACGCACCCACACCACGCAACGCACCACCAGCCCCGGCCAGCCCAGTATGCAGCGGCCCGGTCACCCGGCCCGGCGACGCACCGACACCACGCAACGCGTCGTCGGCGCCGGGCGGCGCGGTGAGCAGGGCCTCGACGTCGGTGCCGTCCGACAGCAGGGCGACCGGCACCGTGCGGCGGCGCGACTCCCGCCGGTGCACGAGCCGCCGGGCGGCGACGATGTCCCGCAGGTCGGCGTCGGTGTCCGCCTCGTCGAGGGTCACGAACATGATGTCGCCCGGCTCGTCGAGGCGCCCGGCGGCGGTGAGGTCGGCGCCGAGGAGCAGCAGTTGCCGGCGCATCTCCTGGAGCGGATACAGGCCGGCGAACTTGCCGGTCTCGCGCAGGCCGGCCAGGGACCGGGCGCGGCGCAGCAGGAACCCGGCGAGCCGGCCGCGCACCGGCCGGCGGCGGCGGGCCCGCGCGGTCAGGTCGGCCAGGGCGGCCTCGGCCGTCGCGGCGGCCCGGGCGAAACGCCGGTCGGGGGCCTGCTCGGGGTCGGTGACCCGCAGGTAGTTGGCGATCATGGCGAAGACCGGCGCCGGGTCCTCGGCCCAGCGCGGCACGCCGAGGTCGACCTCGGCGACGCCGCGGTGGCCGTAGGCGTCGAGGAAGGCCGCCAGGCCGAACTCCGGCAGCGCGCCGGCCCGGTAGCGGGCGGCGAGCTCGTTCGGCGGCGTGCCGAGCAGCAGGTCGCGGTGCTCCCCGGCGCCGCTCGCGAGCCGCCAGAGCGCCAGGTCCATCTCGATGGTGACGTTGTGCGGCATCCCGGCCAGGACGGCGTGGATCTCGTCGGCGGTGGCGATGCCCTTGAGCAGTTGCTGCGGCAGGGCGGCGGCGAGCATGCCGGCCACGATCGGCCAGGTGATGTCGTCGGCGCCGGCCGCCGTGCCCGGCGCCCGCAGGAACCGCATCCGGTCCGCGGCCGTGCGCGGGTCGACGGGCGGAGCCGCGGCGAGCCGCATCCGGTCGACGGCCCGGCCCACCCGCGCCCGCGCCGCCTCGGGACGGGCCAGGCTGCGGACGATCCCGGTCACCGCGCGGACGGCCGTGCCCAGCGACGGCACGGCCGCACCGGGGGCGGCACCCTTCCGCGGGGCGAACCGCGGATCTGCCAGCACGTGCGCCATGGCCGCCTGGGCGCGGGGGCCGAAGTCGACCGCCATCGCCTTGATCAGCCGCTTGCGGGCGGCCGGGTGACGCGCCTGCTCGGTGAGGTCGCCGTAGAGGCGCCCGCCGATGTCGACGATCTCGGCCCGGATGCCGAGCGCCGCCAGCATCCCCGCGATCTGCGCCTTGAGGGTGGACAGGCCCATCGGCGTCACCGGCTGCAGCATGCCCTGCACGTGCCCGAACTCGACGTACACCCGGGGCCCGGGCCCGGGCCCGGCGGCCGGCGGCGGCGCCGGGAACAGCGTGGTGATCGGCCGCGACTGCAGCAGCCACAGCGTGCCCGAGCCGTCGACCGCCCACTCCACGTCCTGCGGGCCGCCGGCGCGGTCCTGGAGCCGCTCCCCCACGGTCCGCAGCCGGGCCAGCAGCTCCGGGGGCACGCACCCGGCGGCGACCGGCGGCGTCTCGCCGAGCACGTAGTGATCCACCTCGGTGGCGCCGTCGACCACGGCGGTGCCGAGGCCCGGCGCCGCGTCGACCATCATCTCGGCCCGGCTGCCGGTCAGCGGATTCGCGGTGAACAGCACCCCGGACACCTCGGCGTCGACCATCCGCTGCACGACGACCCCCATCAGCACCGCGTCGGAGGAGATGCCGTGTGCCTCGCGATAGGCGACCGCCCGCGCGCTGTGCAGCGACGCCCAGCAGGTGGCGACCGCGGCGAGCAGGTCATCGGCGCCGGTGACCCGCAGGACGGTGTCGTGCTGCCCGGCGAAGCTCGCGTCCGGCAGGTCCTCGGCGGTGGCGCTGGACCGCACCGCCACCGGGCCGGCCCCGAGCTTGTCGTAGGCGGCGACGATCTCCGCCGCCGGGACGACGCCGAGGCGGTGCGCCTCGGTGGTGACGCAGAAGCCGGGCGGCACCCGCTCGCCGTGGCGGATCAGCTCGCCCAGGCCGGCCGCCTTGCCGCCCACCAGCGCGTGCAGACCGGCGTGGACCTCGGACAGCGCGATCACAGACATCGGGGCCCCCGTCTTCGCCATCCGACCGCAACGGATCCACCGTACGCGGTTGGCAATGCGACTGCAATGCGAAACCGGCCCTTCACAGGTTCGTCATCAGCCTGTTAAATCGAGGGACAGCGATATTGGGAGCGCTCCCAGCGCCCGGGACAGGAGCCACCGTTGTCCACCTCACGCCGTTACCTGCTGATGTCCCTGGTCGTCCTGCTGCTCGGCGCCGTCGGCTTCGCCCTCGCCGCTCCCTCCGGGGCCGCCGCGGCTCCCGCCTACAGCTACGGCGAGGCGCTGCAGAAATCGCTGTTCTTCTACGAGGCCCAGGTCGCCGGCCGCAAGCCGGCCTGGAACCGGGTGTCCTGGCGCGGCGACTCGGCGCTGCGCGACGGCGCCGACGCCGGCCTCGACCTGACCGGCGGCTGGTTCGACGCCGGCGACCACGTCAAGTTCGGGCTGCCGATGGCGTTCAGCACGACCATGCTCGCCTGGGGAGCCGTGGAGAACCGCGCCGCCTACGCGGCCGCCGGCCAGCTCACCCACCTGCTGAACAACCTGCGGGTGCCCAACGACTACTTCATCAAGGCCCACCCCGCCCCGAACGTGCTCTACGGGCAGGTCGGCAACGGCGACGCCGACCACAAGTGGTGGGGGCCCGCCGAGGTGCTGCCGATGGCGCGGCCCGCGTACCGGATCGATGCCAGCTGTGGTGGCACCGAGCTGGCGGCGGAGACGGCGGCCGCGATGGCCGCCAGCTCGATGGTCTTCCGGGCGACCGACCCGGGATACGCGGACACGCTGCTCACCCACGCCAAGCAGCTCTACACCTTCGCCGACACGGTCCGGCGGAACTACCACGAGTGCATCACCGACGCGACCTCGTTCTACCGGTCCTGGAGCGGCTACGCCGACGAGCTGGTGTGGGGCGCGATCTGGCTGCACCGCGCCACCGGCGACGCCGGCTATCTGGCCAAGGCCGAGGCCGGGTACGACGCGCAGGGCAACGAGAACCAGACCAGCACCAAGATGTACAAGTGGACGATCTCCTGGGACAACAAGCAGTACGGGACCTACGTGCTGCTGGCCCAGCTGACCGGCGAGCAGAAGTACCGCGACGACGCCAACCGCTGGCTCGACTGGTTCACCGTCGGGGTCAACGGCGAGAAGGTCCGCACCTCCCCCGGCGGCATGGTCGTCGTGGACACCTGGGGCGCGCTGCGGTACGCGGCCAACACCGCCTTCGTCGCGCTCGTGCACAGCGACCACCTCGACGACGCGGCCCGCAAGACCCGCTACCACGACTTCGCGGTCAAGCAGATCAACTATGCGCTGGGCGACAACCCGCGCCGGTCCAGCTACGTGATCGGATTCGGGAGCAACTCGCCGAAGAACCCGCACCACCGCACCGCGCACGGCTCCTGGTGGGACAGCCAGCAGGTGCCCGAGCAGACCCGGCACGTCCTGTACGGCGCCCTCGTCGGCGGGCCCTCGGCGCCCGACGACGCGTACACCGACAGCCGCGGCGACTACGTGATGAACGAGGTCGCCACCGACTACAACGCCGGCTTCACCTCGGCGGCGGCCCGGCTCTACGGCGAGTACGGCGGCGTGCCGGCGGCGAACTTCCCCCAGGCCGAGCAGCCCGACCTGGCGGAACTGTCGGTGGAGAGCACGGTCATGCAGAACGAGGCCCGCGCGACCGGCGTCAAGGTGATCGTCTACAACAAGTCGGCGTTCCCGGCGCGCGCCCTGACCGCGGCGAGGTTCCGCTACTACTTCACCCGCGACGGGGACGCGGCGCTGACCGTGAGCACGCCGTACACCCAGGGGTGCCCCGGGCCGACGGCCGCCCGGCAGTATGCCGGCGACCTCTGGTACGTCGAGGTCGACTGCTCCGGCTATCCCATCGCACCGGCCGGGCAGTCGGCGCACCGGATGGAGGTGCAGCTCAAGATCGGTGTGGTCGAGGGCGGCACCTGGGACCCGGCCGACGACCCGTCGTACCGGGCGGCGGCCGGCGCGAACCCGGGCATCCCGCTCTACGAGGGCACCACCCGGGTGTGGGGCGACGAGCCGGGCAGCGGGCCGTCACCGTCGCCGTCGGTCCCGGCGTCCCCGTCGGCCTCGGTGTCGCCGTCCGCTTCGGTCACGCCGTCGGTCACGCCGAGCACCGGGCCGGGCGGGCCGTGCCGGGTCGCCTACGGCACCAACGACTGGGGCGACGGCTTCACGGCCACCGTCACCGTGACCAACACCGGCACGGCGGCCCTCAACGGCTGGTCGCTGACCTACGCCTACACCGCCGGGCAGCGGATCACCCAGGCCTGGTCGGCCGCCGCCACCCAGGCCGGGGCGCAGGTGACCGTCACCAACCTCGGGTGGAACGCCGCGGTGGCGCCGGGCGCGTCGGTGACCTTCGGCATGAACGGCACCCACACCGGGTCGAACCCCAGGCCCGCGGCCTTCGCCCTCAACGGCTCCCCGTGCACGACGGGCTGAGTGTTCGTTGTTCCGATCCGGTCAGCACGTCCGCGAGGCGGAGTGGTCGGGCAGACCGGTGGTCACGCCGTTCCTGCTGGACCTTCCGGGCCACCGGCACCTCCTGGCAGGCGGCGACGGTTTCGCCCGAGCATGACGGCCGCCAGAAGACGGCTGAAGGCGACAGCCTCGCCGGGGCTGGGCACCTCCGGCGCGGCGTGGCAGGATTCGGTAGGTGACCAGCAGATCCACTGAGGCGGAGCGCTTCCGGGAGCTCGCCCGCCTGCGCCGGGTCCGCGACCGGATCGACCGGGAGCACGCCCAGCCGCTGGACGTCGAGGCCCTGGCCCGCGGCGCGCACATGTCGGCCGGCCACCTCAGCCGCGAGTTCCGCCTCGCGTACGGCGAATCGCCGTACGGCTACCTGATGACGCGCCGCATCGAGCGTGCGATGGCCCTGTTGCGCCGCGGCGACCTCAGCGTCACCGATGTCTGTTTCACGGTCGGCTGCTCGTCGCTGGGCACGTTCAGCACCCGCTTCACCGAGCTGGTCGGCGTGCCACCCAGCGTCTACCGCCGCCAGGCGGCGCTCGCGACGGCGGGGATGCTCCCGTGCGTGGCGCAGAAGGTGACCCGACCGATCAGGAATCGAGAAGCACCGGCCGCCGAGCCGCAACTAGCCTGATCGCCATGGACGTCATCATTCACTCGAGCTACCTGCCACACGACGACCCGGACGCCGCCCTGGCCTTCTACCGCGACACCCTCGGCTTCGAGGTCCGCGGCGACGTCGGCTACCAGGGGATGCGCTGGATCACCGTCGGCCCCGCCGGCCAGCCCCACACCTCCATCGTGCTGCACCCACCGGCCGCCGACCCGGGCATCACCGACGACGAGCGCCGCACCATCACCGAGATGATGGCCAAGGGCACGTACGCCGGCATCAACCTGGCCACCAAGGACCTCGACGGCACCTTCGAGCGGCTCCAGGCCGGCGACGCCGACGTCGTCCAGGAGCCGACCGACCAGCCGTACGGGGTCCGCGACTGCGCCTTCCGCGACCCCGCGGGCAACCTGATCCGCATCCAACAGCTGCCCTGAACCACCCGGCACTCCCGCCGCCCGCGCCGCACGTCGGGCGGGCGGCATCGGCTGTTCAGCGCCGGCGCGGTTCGACCACCTCTGGGTGAGCCGCCGAGACCGGACCGGTCGCCGCGGAAAGGCCGGCGCCAAGCCGGAGCACGATCCACCGGCCCGCGCCGACCATAAAGGACACTTGTGTCGCGCGCCGCCCTACCCCGAAACGGCACATGGTCGATCCGGGAATGGCGCCGCAAAAAGGATCTCATCGGCACGCGCCGCCCATTCAGATCATTCGATCATCAGGCATAGACAACTGTTAACGGTCACACCCCGGACCGGCCCGCCGACCTGCCGCCCCCCTTTCCCGTTTGGGCTGAAGAGTCGGAAGAAACGGTTGGCGGAACCGATCGTGAACCATTCCCCGAATCCATTCAGGACATGGTGTCATTCGCGCCTGTGACATCGCCTTGACGGGGGAGGCCGACCATGTCCTTTCAGCGCCGAACTGCCTCGGTCGCCGTGGCCGTCCTGGTAGCGACCATGCTGGCGGTGATCAATTCGGCGGCATCCGCGGCGGCGGCCGTATTACCCGCCGGATTTCGGGAACAGACCGTCCTGACCGGGCTCAATCAGCCGATGAACATCGAGTTCGCCGCCGACGGCCGGGTCTTCGTGGCGGAGAAGGCGGGCCGGATCAAGGTGTTCGACTCGATCGCCGATCCGACACCCACGCTTTTCGCCGATTTGTCGGCGAATGTGCACAACCAGAATGATCGCGGACTGCTCGGGCTCGCGCTGCATCCCGACTTCCCGACCCAGCCATATGTCTATGTGCTCTACACCTACGACGCGCCACCGGGTCAGACCGCGCCGGTGTGGAACGACAACTGCAGCGCCGTCGGCGGCGCCAACGGCGGCCGGTGCATCGTCACCGGCCGGCTGTCCCGGCTGCTGGCGACGGGCGACGTCATGAGCGGCACCGAGCAGGTGCTGCTGCACGACTGGTGTCAGCAGTTCCCCTCGCATTCGATCGGCGACCTGCACTTCGGCGCGGACCGCATGCTCTACGTCAGCGCCGGCGACGGCGCCAGCTACGGCGTCGTCGACTACGGCCAGCTCGGGTCGCCGGCCAACCCGTGCGCCGACCCGCCCGGCGGCACGATGACGCCGCCCACCGCGCAGGGCGGGGCGCTGCGCTCCCAGGACGTCCGCTCCACGGGCGACCCGGCCGGGCTCGACGGCGCGATCCTGCGGCTCGACCCGCTGACCGGCGCGGCCGCGGCCGGCAACCCGGCCGCCGCGTCGGCGGACCCGAACACCCGGCGGATCGTCGCGCAGGGCCTGCGCAACCCGTACCGGTTCGCGATGCGGCCCGGCACCAGCGAGGTGTGGATCGGCGACGTCGGCTGGAACACCTGGGAGGAGGTCAACCGCCTGACCAGCCCGACCGCCGCGGTCGCCAACTTCGGCTGGCCGTGCTTCGAGGGCACCGGCCGGCAGGGCGGCTACGACGGCGCCAACCTCAGCCTGTGCGAGAGCCTCTACACCGCCGGCGGGCAGACCGCGCCGCACTACACGTACCCGCACTCGGGCAAGGTGGTCGCCGGCGAGACCTGCCCGACCGGGGGTTCCAGCGTGTCCGGCATGGCGTTCTACCCGAACTCGGGCGGCGACTATCCGGCCGCGTACCGGGGAGCGGTGTTCTTCGCCGACTACACCCGCGACTGCATCTGGGCGATGCAGCCGGCCGCGCCCGGCGGCGTGCCCGTCGCGGCGAACCGCATCACCTTCGCCGCCGGTGCGGCGAACCCGGTCGACCTGGCGATCGGTCCCGGCGGGGAGCTGTACTACGTCGATGCCGGCGGCACCGTCCGAAGGGTGCGCTACTTCGCCGGCAACCAGCCGCCGAACGCGGTCCTCGTCGCGGCACCGACCACCGGCGCCGCCCCGCTGACCGTCTCGTTCGACGCGAGCTCCTCCACCGACCCGGACCCGGCCGACGCCGGGCTGCTGAAATACGAGTGGGACTTCACCGACGACGGCACGGTGGACGCCCGGACCCCGACGGCGACCTACACCTACCCGCCAGGCGGGCCGTACACGGCGCGGTTGCGGGTGCGGGACAGCCTCGACGTGGCCGACACCCAGACCGTCGCGATCCAGGCCGGCAACACCCCGCCGGAGGCGGTCATCGACAGCCCGGCGAGCGGCACCACGTTCACGGTCGGGCAGACGCTCACCTTCGCCGGGCATGCCACCGACGCCGAGGACGGCGCGCTGCCCGCGGCCAAGCTGCGGTGGCGGCTGCTGCAGTACCACTGCTACGCGGTGGCGAGTTGTCACGTCCACACCGTGCAGGAGTGGAACGGGGTGGCCGGGGCGTCGTTCCCGGCGCCGGACCACGAGTACCCGTCGTATCTGGAGCTGGTGCTGACCGCCACCGACGAGGGCGGGCTGTCGACGACGAGCACCCGGCGCATCGATCCGCGCACCGTCGACCTGACGTTCGCCAGCAACCCGTCCGGGCTCCAGGTGGCGGTCGGCAGCACCGTCCAGACCACGCCGTTCACCCGTACGGTCATCCACGGCTCGGACAACACGGTCAGCGGCATCACCCCGCAGATCTACGGCCGGACCCCGTACGTCTTCGCCGGCTGGTCCGACGGCGGCGCGCAGACGCATGTCATCGCCGCTCCCACAGCGGCGCGGACCTACACGGCGACCTTCGTCCGGCAGCGGCTGCGCCAGGCGCAGATGACCGTGGCGGGTGTCGACAGCCAGGAGACCGGCCAGGTCGGCGCCAACGTGCTCGACGGCAACAAGGCCACGGTCTGGCACACCCGGTGGCGGACCGCCGATCCGCGGCCGCCGCACGAGATCCGGCTGCGTTTCGACGGCAACTACGACGTGACGGGCCTGTACTACGTGCCCCGGCAGGAGTCGACCAACGGCCGGATCGCCCGGTACGAGGTGTACGTCTCGCTGGACGGCGTCACGTGGGGCGCCCCGGTCGCCACCGGACGGTGGGCCAGCACCACGACCGAGCAGGCGGTCACCTTCCCGGCGAAGACCGGGCGGTACCTGCGGCTGCGGGCGCTGTCGGAGGTGGCCGGACGGGCCTGGACGTCGGTGGCCGAGCTCAACGTCGCCGTCGCACCGCGGGTGCCACGCTCGGCGGTGCGGGTTCGGGGAGCCGACAGCGAGGAGACCACGGCCCTCAACGGCGCGGCGGCGAACGTGAACGACGGCAACCGGGCCACCATCTGGCACACGCAGTCGACGGGTGCCGCTCCCCCGCCGCCGCACGAGATCAAGCTCGACGTTGGCCACGAGGCCGCCCTCAGCTGCGTCTTCTATCTGCCGCGGCAGGATTCCTCCGCCGGCAGGATCGCCCAGTACGAGGTGCTGGCGTCCAGTGACAACTGGATGTGGACCACCGTGACGACTGGCACCTGGCTCGACTCACCCGCCGAGCAGACCGCGTGCTTCAACGCGAGGTACGGCCGCTACCTGCGGATCCGGGCGCTGTCGGAGGTGGCCGGCCGGCCCTGGACGGCGATCGCGGAGCTGCGCGTCGCCTCCCGGTGAACCACACCGCCCCGGGCACCGCGGTGCCCGGGGCGGTAGCGCCCACCGGACCAGCGCCGGTCAGCGGGCCCCGGTCGCGCGGGAGCGCAGCATCCGGCGGACCAGATCGGCCTTCGCCAGCAGCGTCTTGCGGACCACGGGGGCGGCCGGCCCGGCCGCCTCCCGCGCCCGGTCGAGGAAGGCCTCGTCGACACCGAAGCGGGGGAACAGCCGTCTGGTGAACGTCATCGCCATGATCATTCCGCCCCGGTCCAGGCCGGGCACCAGCTCCAGGTACTTGTCGGCGTACGGGGCCAGCAGCTCGTCCTGCCCGGGTGCCCAGAACGCCGTGGCGATCTGCCCGAACGAGCCGATCCGCACCGTACGGTCGACCGCCAGCTCCTGCCACACCGCCGCCTTCTCCCCCGCGTCGGGGATGGCGGCGCGCACGGTCAGCGCGCGCGGCTTCGCGTCCGGGTCGGGGTCGCGCGCGAGCAGCCCGGCGACCTCGCCGGCGGTCTCGCCGCCCAGCGCGGCCTTGCGCACCAGCGCCCGCCACCGCAGGTCCACGTCGTCGCCGGACTCGGCCCGCAGCCAGGCCACCTCGTCCAGGTCGCCGGCCACCCGGGCGAGCTCCCGCAGCGCCACCTGCCGGCGGCCCGGCTGCCCGGCGAGGTCGCGGCAGGCGGCAGCCACCGCGGCGGTGAGCGAGGCCCGCTCGGCGTCGGGGGACCACAGCTGCGCGATGTCCCCCGCCATCGTCAGATACGGCTCGATCACCACGTCCGACGACTCGGCCCGCAGCACCGCCAGCACGCAGTGCACCGCCATGCTCGCGGTGAGCTCGCCCGTGATCAGCATGTCCCAGACCGTGGCCACGGCGACGCCGCGCGAGATGGCGGTCGGCAGGGCGGGCGCCGCGGCCAGCAGCCCCGCCGTGTCACCGGCCGTCGGCCGGGTCGTCGCGAACGTCAGGTCGTCGTCGTTGACCAGCAGGAAGTCGGCGCCGGCCGGCAGCTCCACCGGGGTGCGCGGGCCCCGCACCTCGACCAGCGCCAGGTCCGTACGCTCCAGGCGGTCACCGGCCCGGCGGTAGGCGCCGACGCCCACCACCTGCGGTCGCGGCGGGCCGTCGGGGCCCTCGGCCACCAGCACCAGGCCGCGGTCGCCGGTCTC
This sequence comes from Actinoplanes sp. ATCC 53533, assembly GCF_003947245.1. Classification (NCBI taxonomy): domain Bacteria; kingdom Bacillati; phylum Actinomycetota; class Actinomycetes; order Micromonosporales; family Micromonosporaceae; genus Actinoplanes; species Actinoplanes sp. ATCC 53533. The sequence goes on from NZ_QHHV01000006.1 coordinate 72,121, forward strand.
CAGCGTGAGCCGGTCGGTTCCGGCGGTCTCCAGCCAGCCCTCCCGCCAGGCGTTGAGGTCGCGCCCGCCGGCCTCGCCGAGGGCATCCACCAGGTCCTGCAGGGTGGTGTTGCCCCAGGCGTACCGGGCGAAGTAGGCGGTCATCCCGGCGGCGAAGTTGTCCTCGCCGACGTAGGTCATGAGCTGCTGCAGGACCGAGGCGCCCTTCGGGTAGGTGATCGCGTCGAAGATCGACGCGGCCTCCGCGACGTCCCGGATCGGCAGGCTGATCGGATGCGAGATCGGGCTCTGATCCGCGACGTACGCCAGGAGCTTCTCATCCGCGAGGTGCCCCGCCCACGCGTCGGTGTACGCGGTGGCGCTCACCGCGGCCCAGTTGCAGGCGAATTCGGCGAAGGCCTCGTTGAGCCACAGGTCGTCCCACCACCGCATGGTGACGATGTTGCCGAACCACATGTGCGCCATCTCGTGCAGCAGCACCTTGGCCAGCAGTTCCTTCTCGGCCGGCGTGGGCGTGACCCGGCGCAGGAAGACGTCCGACCAGGTGACGCAGCCGTAGTTCTCCATCGCACCGCCGAACTCGGGCATGAAGACCTGGTCGTACCGGCGCTGCGGAAACGGCATCCCGAAGACCCGGCCGAAGAAGTCGAGGCCCTGCAGGGTCAGCGTGAAGATCTCCGCGGCGTCGCGGTCGAGCACCGAGGCCAGCGACCGGCGGGCGAACAGGCCCAGGTCACGGCCGTCGGCCTCGCGGCGGACCTCGTACAGCGGGCCGGCGTTGATCACGGTGTTGTACGGCGACAGCGGCGGGGTGTCGGGGAAGGCCCAGCGGCGCGCCGCGCCCGCCGGGTGCACCCGCGCGTCGCCGGAGTTGCTGGTCACCGTCCAGCCGGCCGGTGCGGTCACGGTGAACCCGTGCGGCGCCTTCAGGTCCGGCTGGTCGAAGCAGGCCCACACGTGCCGGGCCTCGTCCGGCTCGAACGACATCCAGACGTACACCTCGCCGTCCGCCGGGTCGACGGCCTTGTGCACGCCCTCGCCGTCGGTGGTGTCGGCCTGCACGCTCTCGACCCGCAGGACGTTGGCACCGGCGAGCCCGTCGAGGACGATCCGGCCGTCGACGGCGGGGCCGAGCGGCCGGTCGTTGAGGGTGGCGCTGACGACCTCGGCCGCGCAGTCGATGAAGGTCTCGGCGCCCGGCCGGCGGCAGGTGAAGGTCACTATGGACAGGCACCGCACGTGCGGCCCGGTCGGTAGGTCGGTCAGATCGACGGCGATGTCGTAACGGTCGACCGAGAGCAACGAGGCGCGGGTCTCGGCCTCGGTCTGGGTCAGGCTGCGGGTCGGCAATGGTCCTCCTCCAGGATTCCCCGATAGTAGGAGGAGCCGGCCGCACCGCCGGCATGAATATCCGACCGGGGCCGCCGCGGCCTACTCCGTATCCCGCTCCGAGGAGTTCAGCAGCGAGTGCCGGCGGCTGTAGCCCAGGTAGACGGCCAGGCCCAGCACGAACCAGACCGCGAAGCGCAGCCAGGTGGCCGGGGCGAGGAAGGTGATCAGCCAGAGCGAGAACACCACGCCGAGCGCCGGGATCACCGGCATCCCGGGCAGCCGGAACGTCCGGGGCAGCTCCGGGCGCCGGTAGCGCAGCACGATCACCGCCACGCACACCACGACGAAGGCCAGCAGGATGCCGATGTTGGTCAGTTCCGCCGCCTCCCGGATGGGCAGGAAGCCGGCGATGACCGCCGAGGCCACGCCGGCGATCCAGGTCACCCGGCTGGGCACCCGGCGCACCGGGTGCAGCTTGGCGAACCAGGCCGGCAGCAGGCCGTCGCGGCTCATCGCGTACCAGACGCGGGTCACGCCCAGCATGAAGGTGAACATGACGGTGAGGATGCCGATGATCGCGCCGACCGCGATGACGTCGGCCAGCCCGGACAGCCCGACGGAGGCGAACGCGGTGGAGAAGCCGCTCTCCGGGTCGATCTCGCGGTAGTTCTGCATCCCGGTGAGCACCAGGGTGGCGAGCACGTACAGCACCATGGACACGGCCAGCGAGTAGATGATGGCCCGGGGCAGGTGCCGGCGCGCGTCGCGGGACTCCTCGGCGGCCGTACTCATCGCGTCGTAGCCGAAGACGGCGAAGAAGACCGTGGCCGCGCCGGTGATCGCCCCGCCGACGCCGAACGGGAAGAAGGGCCGGTAGTTGGCGGACTTGACGTGGAAGAAGCCGACCACGATGACCAGCAGCACGACGGCCACCTTGAGCACGACCACGCCGGTCTCCACCCGGGCCGCCGCCCGGATCCCGCGGTTCAGCAGGAGCGCGATGAGCAGGCACAGCAGGACGGCGAACAGGTCCACCACGTGCCCGTCCCCGGTGCCCGGCGCGCCCAGCATCCAGGCCGGCAGGTCCACGCCGATCTCGGCCATCAGGAAGGAGAAGTATCCCGAGATGCCGATCGCCACGACCGCCACGATCGCGATGTACTCCAGCAGCAGGTCCCAGCCGATGAACCAGCCGACGATCTCGCCGAGCACGACGTAGCCGTAGGTGTAGGCCGACCCCGCCTTCGGGATCATGCCGGCGAACTCCGCGTACGACAGCGCGGCGGCGGCGCTGGCGACCCCGGCGAGCAGGAAGGAGATCAGCACCGCCGGCCCGGCCGTCTCGTGGGCCACCGCGCCGGCCAGCGCGAAGATGCCGGCGCCGATGATGCCGCCGACGCCGATGGCGGTCAGTTGCCACAGACCGAGCGTGCGGGTCAGGTCGGTCGCACTCTCGTCCGCGATGTCCTCGACCGGCTTACGGCGGAACATCCCCGATCCGCGGCCGAACTCCGGTGTCGCTGTCATCGCCTCGGTCTACCACGTCACCGGCCATATCGCATCCATAAGCGTGCATGTCATTCGGCGCGGACCCGGTCGATGTGGAGCACTCCGCCGGCATCCAGGCGCAGCGGCTGATCGTGGCTCGCCCGCCGGACCATGCCGCCCACCCCGCGCGCGAGCCGCAGTCAAGCCAACGGCCGGCGGCCAGGTCACTACCAGCCGCGAGCGCCGCGGGTCAGTCCCGGTAGCCGGCGGTCTGGATGACGTCGGCGAACGCGAAGCCGGCGAGCGCCTCGCCCACGGTCAGCCCGGCCGGCAGGCCGGTCAGCGCCTCGGACCAGCGGCCCTGGTCGGCTCGCCACGCGTCCAGGAACGCCATGCAGTGACGAGGCTCGATTCCCGCCAGCGTCTCCGCCGCGGCCGCCAGCGCCGCCGTCATCCGATCCCGTTTCGCCTGCTCCGTGATGCGCGGGAGCTTCGCCACGATGCCCTCGATGAGTGACCGCCGCGTGTCGAGATAGCGGTCCCAGTAGCCGAGGGCGGCGTCGCTGACCGAGCCGCCGTCGTCGAGCAGCGCGAAGACACCCTCGGCGAGGCAGTCGCCGAACTCCTGGGCCCGCGCGCGGCCCGGGTCGTCGTACGGGTCGTAGAAATCCTGCCTGCTGAAGCCCATCCGGCCGACCCGGCCCAGCTTCTCCCCCTCCAACAGGAAGAACCAGTCCTCGTTGTACACGTCGGGGAAGTGCGACGGCGCCCGGTCGGTGGGCACGAGCAGCGCACCGCCGCCCACGAACGTCGACTGGATCCCGCCGGTGTCCCGGAACGCGTGACAGACCACGGAGTTGTCCGGCTGTCCCTCGACCCGCAACCCGATCCCCGTGTACCGGTCGAGCTGCGCGGCGGCCGCCCGGACTCCCCCGACGTCGATGTCGCGCAGGTCGTCGTCGAGAAACAGCACCCGGCGCCAGTTCCTGGTCATCCAGGCGGTGAGCAGGCCCACGTTGCGCTTGAGGCTGAGATCCACATATCTGCCCCCGGGCGTGACACCCTTCGCTACGGCGCCGGCGCGCAACCGGACCGGCGCGGCGGCCCCGCGGCAGTCGACCGCGGTGAGCCGGGCGCCGATCCGCTCGGCGAGCCCGACCGCCGCCGCGGGCAGCACCTCCCCGCTGCAGAGCGCCAGCACCGGGCAGTCGAGCTCCCTCGCCAACCTCAGCGAGCCCTCGAGGAAGTGGACCGGCCGTATCGTCGGCACGATGATCGCGTCGACGGAGGCGCCACCGGCGTCGGTGTCGACCGGGGTCATCAGTTGGTCGTGCGAGGCATGGTGGACGGTGGATACGAGTGCGTCACCGGGACCGGACAGGTCCTCATGGCGCGCGTGGATCACCTGTGTCCTCCGGCCACTCGTGTAGCCGACTGGCGGCCCAGGTCCAGTCCGGCACCGTGACGGCGCCGGCAATCATGCGGACACGACACAGGATACTGAAGACCTCGCTGTTTCCGAATCGGCGGGCGAGGTATTGGGCATTGCGGTCCCGGAATCTCGCGTCGGTCAGGGCCCGAATGATCCCGTACACCCCCAGGGAATACAGGGCATTGCATATGGTCAATGTCCGCTCGCGGTTGAACGGATTTCGCGCCCGGACGAAATGGGCCACGTCCTGGGTCAGCTCGTCATCCTGATTCAGGGTCGGCTCATAGACCCGGCCGTCGATGACCTCGAACGCGCCACGGTCGGCGTCCGTCGGGCGCCCGGTCTGCCGCACCGGGACGCCCAGGTGATCGTGGATCTCCCGGGTCATGTCGTTCCAGTCCACACCGCCCAGCAGGACCAGGTGACCCGTCCGGTCGTCGTCGAGCAGCTCCGTCGACAGCTTGATCTGCACGAGGCTGTCCGGGTTGACCGCGCGCAGATGACCCTGCAGCTCGATCACCGAGTCGAGGTCGGCGTACCGGTAGGACTCGATGTAGTCCGGGTCGAACCGGCTGGAGGACGGCACCAGGGCGAGCCGTTCCGCCGGCAGTGCGGAGGGGACGACGGTGATCGCCTCACCGATCGCGAACCGCCAGGGCTTGGCACCGGCCGAGGCCCGCAGGGCGTTGGTGTATCCCGACGGGACCGTGCTGGCGAGCTGACCGCGCGCCGAGGCGGCCAGCGCCAGCAGCTCGGCCTCCCGCTCCAGGCGCCGGACGTGCTCCTCCGCGGTGAGCTCCTCGTCGTCGAGGAGCCGGGGATGGCCATCGTTGTACGAGCGTGGTGAGGCGAAGAACCGGGCGTAGTGCTGGATCCGGGCATCCGGCGGCGTCACCGGCTTCTTGTCGTTCTCCCAGGACGAGATCAGCGAGATGACGACGTTCAGGGCGACGCCCAGCTCGCGCTGGCTCAACACCCTGCCGGGCAGGCCCGAACGGCGGAGGGCCCGCAGACGTTGCGCGAGCTCGCGGGCTGCTTCCTCGGTCGGCGTCACCGGCTGCGCCCTCCGCGGCGGATTTCAGTCAGGACTGAAATCCGCCTGGTCGCCGATCCCGGCCCGGTACAGCGTGAGGATCGTGAATGAAAGCCTCGGTGCAGTTGGCTTCAGTGATGACTGAAGAATACCGTCCAGGCAGGCGGATGGGAAGGAAGCCTTCAGGCACCACTGAAATCAGGAGGGAAGCCATGCCACGCGGACCGCCGGGATCACGCGAATGCCGACACCAGGCCTGCCGGACAGGCCAGAAAGTGAGACACCCCCGGGTGGAAGCCGGAGGTGTCATTCACAAAGTCTCGACCCGTAGACAGGAGAAAGACTCGTGCAACCCCAACTATGGCACGCTATCGACGTCGTCGCGAGCAACGGTTCGGCGACGACCGGGCAGAACCGCACTGCCGCGATCGTCGTCGTGGTGCTGTTCGTCTGGCTCGCCTACCTGACGGTGGGCCTCCTCCGGGCCGCACTTCGCATGCTGGCGGGGGCGAGGCTGGCGCTCGCCGCCGCGGTTCTGCTCGGTGTTCCGCTCACAGCGATAGTCGTCGCGGCCAGCAGATTGCTCACCTGACGATGGCGAGGTGACCGCTGCCCGGCGGCGGTCACCTGCGCACCCTCTGCTCCGGTGGAAGGCCCGCCTCCTCCGGAGGACTGCGGTGTGTCAAGCCCGCACTACTTGGTAAGGAGCCCGACCATGCCTATAGTTCCCGCCGTGCGCCAGGCATTGGACGTCGACTTCCGTCCCCTCACGAACGCGGACCTTCCGGCGCTGTCGGCGGAGCTGGGCAGCAACCACGCGAAGTACTTCCGGCGGAAGCTCGCCCTGCAGAAGGCCGGTAAGGGGCTGATCCTGGGCGCCTTCCGGAAGAACAGACCGGTGGGCGCGGTGCTGGTGCTGTGGGGCGAGCCGGCCCAGGAGAGGCGGGTGCGGCTCGACTTCCCGGACGTCCCGCTGCTGTACCACGTCCGGGTGAAGGATTCGCTGCGCTGCCGCGGCATCGGCACCCAACTGCTGGCGGCGGTCCACGACGAGTTGCGGGCGAGAGGGCACAAGCAGGTCGTGCTCGGCGTCGACATCACCAACAAGGACGCCATCCGGCTGTACGAGCGGCTCGGCTATGACCTGGTGAACCGGACGAGCTGGGGCCTGGGCGGCTCCCGGTACGAGCTGATGCGGCTCGACCTGGAGAAGAACGACCGCCTCGAGTTCCTCGGCTCGGTGACCACCCGGCTCGATCTGCCGCCGGTGGCGGCGGCGGAGCGCCCGCCGGCCCTGTCGAAGCGGGAACTCGGCTCGGTGATCATCGAGCTGCTCGGCGAGACGTCGACGACCGTCGAGGCCGGGAAGGCGGCCAAGAGCACGGTCCGCGACAAACAGAAGCGGAACGCGGGCCACGTGGCCACCGACACCGTCAAGACCCGCAACATGCCGGCCCCCGCGCCGGCCACGCTGCCCCGGAGCGGCGTGACCAGTTGGACCACACCGCTGACTGCGGTCCTGAGCAGAGCACTCCACCTCCCCTTCCCCGGGCTGGGTCGCCGGAGCCACGCACGGCATGCAACCTCGGGGTGCCGGCAGCCGTCTTGAGGGTGCGACTTGATCGCCCGTGCCTGCCGATCCGGTAAGCACGGCCGTTCCCTCCAGGAGTGACGCCATCATGGATCTGCACCACGAGTCCGACAAGTCCACCGGTACGGCCCCGCGCCGGCGCCGGGCCGCGCTGGCCGTCGGCGGTTCCGCCTTCGCCGTCGCGGCGATCGTGGCAGCGTTCTCGTTCTCCGGCGCCGGTAAGGACACCACCGGCCAGGGGCAGCCGGCCGACCGCCCCGCCTTGGCCGCGGCGGCCACCAAGCTCGTCGCCTACACCGGCAAGCAGCCGAAGGGCTTCAGCCTGGACAAGGTCCCGGACGGCTGGTTCGTGCAGGCCGACAACACGTCCAGCATCGTCCTCGCGCCGAACAGCGTGACCGGGCAGCCGAAGGCCGACCCGTCCAGGGACCCGCTGCGGGATCCCGGCAGCTATGTCGGGAAGATCGCCGTGATGCTGCAGTCCAAGGACCAGAAGGACGTGCCGGACGGCACGAACGTCAAGGTCGGCGACGGCAAGGGGGTGCTCGTCAAGGCCCCGGACAACACCGACGGCCGCACCCTGTGGGTGGAGCAGCCCTCGGGCATCTCCGTGCTGATCCAGTTCTGGGACGGCATCGGGCTGAGCCAGGACGCCATGGTCGACTTCGGCGCGGGCGTCCACGTGGAGAAGGGCGCCGTGCAGGGCGTCGGCTGACCGAGGTCCGCGGGGAGCTCCGGGCCGCCTCACCAGGCGAACAGACCGGCCCGGAACTCCCACGTCGCGGGCGTGGCAGTGCCACGATGGTCGCCATGACATTGGAACGCACCGTCCGGTTGCGCTTCGGCCACCTCTCGCGGGCCGCCGCCACCCACACGAATCTGTCCGCGGTTCGGGTCGACGGCGGGGTGCTCTGGATCGCCGGCGACGAGACCGCGACGGTGGAGCGCCTGGTGGCCGACGACCCGGAGAGTCCCACCGAGTACGCCGACGAGCAGACCTTCCGGCTGGCCGAATTCGTCGACCTGCCCGGCGTGGACGCCGACGAGGAAGCCGATATCGAGGGACTGGCCCGCACCGGGCACTTCCTCTGGGCGGTCGGCTCGCACAGCCTGCGGCGCAAACGGATCAAACCGCAGCACGCCGGCGACAAGGCGCTGCGGCGGCTCGCCCGGGTGGAAGGCCAGGAGAACCGCCAGATCCTGCTGCGCCTGCCGATCACCGAGACCGGCGGCCTGCCCACCCCGGTGCGGGAGGTCGTCGTGGACGGCGTGCGCCACCGGGCCGCGCAACTCGACCGGCGGGACGGGCTGCGGGCGTTGCTGCGCGACGACGAGCACCTGGCGCCGTTCCTCGCGATTCCCGGCAAGGACAACGGCCTGGACATCGAGGGCATCGCGGTCAACGGCGAGCGGGTGTATCTCGGCCTGCGCGGCCCGGTGCTGCGCGGCTGGGCCTTCGTGCTGGAGCTGCGGCCGTTCGTGGAGCCCGGCGACCCGGGCCGGCTCCGGCTGCGGGACTTCGAGGACGGCCGGCCGTACCGCAAGCACGTCCTGGACCTCGACGGCCTGGGGGTGCGCGACCTCTGCCCGGACGGCGACGACATCCTCGTGCTGGCCGGCCCGACCATGAGCCTGGACGGCCCGGTGCGGATCTACCGGTGGCACGACGCCGGCCGGGTGTCGATGCCGGCCGTCGTGCGCGGCGCGGCGCTGACCCGCGAGCTGGAGATCACGTACGGCGAGGGCGACGACCACGCCGAGGGCATGGGCCTGATCGGGCCGCCGCACGACGGGCTCGCCATGATCGTCTACGACAGCCCCGCCACGGCCCGGCTGACCGACGACGGCGCCGTGCTCGCCGACGTGGTGCGGCTGCCGCCGAAGCCGCCCGCGGGTGATCACCTTCGGGCGGACGCGGCCGCACCGGTCGCCGCCGGCGGGGTCACACCCGGAGCCTGACCCGGCCGTGGCTCCCGCTCCACCGGGAGCCACGACCGGAGCGGATGGCCGGTCAGCCGGTGAACAGCGCGTTGATGTCCGTGTTGGCCTTGGTCAGCGAGTCGACCTCGGCCTTGCCACTCATGACGGCGTCCATCGCGGGCTTCATGATGGCGTCGATGTCCGCGGCGTGCGCGGTGATCCAGGGCAGCGCGGTGGTCTTGTCCTTGACGTGGACCGTGAAGGCGTCGACGTTCGCGCCCTTGGCCGCGAAGGCCTTGGCCGCGACCTCGGACGCCGCGGGGATCGCGGGGAAGACGACGGCCTTCTCCGCGACGACGTTCTGGCAGTCCGCCGAGGCGAGGTACTTGACCCACTGCCAGGCGGCTTCCTTGTGCTTGGTGCCGGCGTAGATCGAGTCGGCCAGCCCGTTGAACACCGAGGCGCGCTTGCCCGTGGGGCCGACCGGGGTCGGCGCGACCGCCGGCTCGAAGGTGGCGCTCTTGTTACCGAAGACGGCCGAGGTGTTCCAGTCGCCGTTGGTGGCCAGCGCGACCTTGCCGGCGGCGAGCTGGGTCAGGCCGTCGAGACCGGTGGAGTTCGCCAGCGTCGGCATGTAGCCCTTGTCGATCAGGCTCTTCCACCACTTGATGGTTTCCTGGAACTTCGGGCTGTCGTAGTTGTAGTGGGTGCCCCACGGGTTCTTGTCCGTCGCGGTCCAGCCGTTGCTGAGGGCGTACATGCTCCACTCGGTCTGGCCGAAGCCGGAGCCGGAGCTGTTCATCCACAGGCCGTAGGTCTTGACGTTGCCCTTGTCGAAGCCGGCCTCGTCGCCGCGCTTGCCGTTCTTGTCGACGGTGAGGTGCGCGATCGCCTTCTCGTACGTGCCGCCGTCGGTGGGGTTCCAGGCCAGCGTGCCGAGCTGCTCGGGGGTCAGCCCGGCGGCGTCGGTGAGCTTCTTGTTGTGGAAGACCCCGACCGTGTCCCAGTCCTTCGGCAGGCCGTAGCGCTTTCCGTCGCTGCCCACCCACAGCTCGGCGAGTCCGGCCTCGAAGCTCGCGGTCGAGACGTTGTCCCGGGCGACGAGGTCGTCCAGCGGCAGGACCTGGTGCTTGGTGAAGAAGTCGGTGTACTTGGACAGGTGGTCGGTGAACACGTCGGGAGCGGTGCCCGAGACCATGCCCGTGGTGATCGCGCTCCAGTAGTCGTCCCAGCCCTTCTGGGAGATCTTCACGGTGATCTTGGGATTCTTGGCCGTGAAGTCGGTGGCGCACTGCTGATAGGCGGGCTGCTGGTTGGCATCCCAGAGCCAATAGCTGACCTCACCCGAGGCCGAATCGGCGTCCTCGGCGGCATCCGCGGAACAGGCCGAGACGGCCAATGGCAGGGCCAGGAGCGCGGAGATGAGCGCATACCTTTTTCTCATCGTGCTTTCCAATCTGTGTGAATCGAGAATGTGCGGCGGGGCTATTTGATGCCGGAGAAACCGATGGAGTTGACGACCCGGCGGCCGAAGATCATGAACAGCACGACGATCGGGATGGCGGAGACGAGCGCCGCCGCCATGAGGCCCGCCCAGTCCGGGCTGCCCTGCGGGGTCTGCGAGCGGAACACGCCGAGGGCCACGGTGAGCACCCGCACGTTGTCGTTCTGGGCCACCAGCAACGGCCAGAAGTATTCGTTCCAGGCGTTGATGAAGGTCAGGATGGCCAGCGTCGCCACCGGCGCCGAACTCATCGGCATGATGATGCGGAAGAAGATCCGCAGATGGCTGGCGCCGTCGATGATGGCCGCCTCCTCGACCTCGCGGCTGATGCCGAGGAAGAACTGGCGCAGGAAGAACACGGCGAACGGGGTCATGAAGAAGAACGGCAGGATGATGCCCGCGAAGGTGTTGAGCAGGCCCAGGTTCTTCACCAGGACGAAGTTGGGCAGCAGGGTGAAGATCGGCGGCACCATCAGCGCGGTGAGGAACAGGAAGAACACCGCGTTGCGGCCGCGCCACTGCAGCCGCGAGAAGGAGTACGCCGCCATGGCGCTGAAGAACACCTGCCCGATCGTGATCGACGTCGAGACGATCACGGAGTTGCGCAGGTAGAGCCAGAACTGCAGCGAGGCGCCGGAGCCGCCCTCGGCCTGGGCCTCGGCGACCGAGGAGAGGCCGAGGACCCGCTTGAACCCGCCCCAGGTGAAGTCGACCGGCAGCCACGAATCCGGGTCGGCGAACAGCGAGCGGTTGTTCGACAGGGCGGTGCGCAGCATCCAGTACAGCGGGAAGAGGCTGATGACGATGAAGAGGATCAGCACTGCCCAGGCCGCCATCCGGCCCATCGATACCCTTCTGATCTTGAAAGGTGCGGTCATCGCGCTTACTCCTTACGCCAGGTCGGATTCGTCGGAGCGCGTGAGCTTCATCTGGGCGAAGGCCACACCGGCGAGAATGAGGAAGAGGACGACCGAGATGGCCGAGGCGTAGCCGAAGTTGTAGCGGGAGAACGCCTGGTCGAAGATGTAGTACTGGATCACCCGGGTCGAGTTGATCGGGCCGCCCTTGGTGGTGATGGCGACGGTGTCGAAGATCTGCCAGGAGCCGATGATCGTGAGGATCAGCACCAGCGTGAGCACCGGCCGCAGCATCGGGACGGTGATGCGCCAGAAGACCGTCCACTCGTTGGCGCCGTCGACGTCGGCGGCCTCGTAGAGGGTGGCCGGGATCGCCTGCAGCCCGGCGAAAATCAGCAGGGCGGTGTAGCCCATGAACTTCCACACGTTGACCAGCGCGATGGTGGGGATCGCCCACGTGCCCTCGCCGAAGAACGCGACCGGGTCGACGCCGATCCAGCCGAGCACCTGGTTGATCACGCCGAGGTTGACGTCGGCCATCCAGTACCACAGCAGCGCGACGACGACGCTGGAGATCAGGTACGGCAGCAGGATGATGCCGCGGATCACGGTCGACTTGGCGAGGCGGTGCATGAGCAGCGCCAGGCCGAGCGCGACGAAGGTCTGCACGCCGATGTTGATGACGACGTACTCGAGCGTCACCTTGAGGGAGTTCCAGAAGAGCGGGTCGCCGACCAGCTTCTCGAAGTTCTTGAGACCGACCCACTGCGGGGCCGTGAGCAGGTCGTAGTCGGTGAAGCTCAGGTAGAAGCCGCGCAGGGTCGGATAGAGGAAGAACACCAGGAAGCCGAGCAGGGCCGGCAGCAGGAAGAGCCAGGCGACGCCGGCCTCGCGCCACCCGCCGCGCAGGCGACGGGATTTGGGCTTGACGTGCGTCGTGGAACTCGCGGTGGGTACGGGAATCGTGACGGTATCGGCCATATCGATCAGCCAGCCTCTCCGGGGCGTTCGGCCACGTGCAGCAGGAAAAGGTTTTCGGGATAGAGGTCCGGCGCCTGGACACCGACCGTGGCCAGCGCGGCCCCGGTGAGGGTGACCTCGCCGTCGCGCAGCCAGGGCGCCGGCTCGTGGTTGATGCCGCGCTGCACATCGCCCGGTGGCAGCGGGCGCACCCGGTAGCGCCGGACGGGGTCCAGGCCCGGCAGCCGGATCCGGCCCGGCGGTGCGGTGACTCCGGTGCCCATCGCCACCAGGGCGAAGACCGCCTCGGTGCGGTCCAGCGCGACCACACCGTGGATCAGGAGGGCCGGATCCGGATGCTCGGCCCGCACCACGGTTCCGGAGTGCAGCAGCGCCCGCAGTCTCTTGTGGAGGGCGACCCATTCGGCCAGCCGGCTGCGATCGGCGACCGACAGGCCGGTCAGATCCAGCTCCAGGCCGAAGTGGCCGAACAGCGCGGTGCCGGCCCGGAAGTCCAGCTCGTGGCGGCGTCCGGTGGTGTGCGAGTGCGCCGGCCCGACGTGCGAGCCGAGGAGTTCGGGTGGCAGCAGCAGCTGGGTCCACCGGTTGATGGACTGCCGCTCCAGGGCGTCGTTGCAGTCGCTGCCCCACACCCGGTCGGTCCGCTCCAGGATGCCGAGGTCGACCCGGCCACCGCCGGAGGAACAGGACTCGATCTCCAGCCCGGGATGGCGGGCGCGGAGTTCGTCGATGAGCCGGTAGACCGCGAGGGTGTGCGCGTGCACCACCGGTTCGCCGCCCGGCTGGTGGCCGCCGTCGATGAGGTCGCGGTTGTGGTCCCACTTCAGATAGTCGATGGCGTACTCGGTGACCAGCGCGTCCAGCCGCCCCAGCAGGTAGTCGAACGCGCCCGGGTGGGTCAGGTCCAGCACCTGCTGGCTGCGCCACGGCGGCGGGAGCCGGTCCCCGCCGGCCATGATCCACTCCGGATGCGCCCGGGCCAGGTCGGACCGGGGGTTGACCATCTCCGGCTCCACCCAGAGGCCGAACTGCATGCCCCGGGCCCGCACCAGGCCGACCAGATCGTGCAGGCCGTCCGGCCAGACCGACTCGTCGACGTACCAGTCGCCGAGCCCCGCGGTGTCGTCGCGGCGATGCCGGAACCACCCGTCGTCGAGAACGAACCGCTCGACGCCGACCTCGGCGGCCGCGTCGGCCAGGGCGGTGAGCTTGCCGAGGTCGTGGTCGAAGTACACCGCCTCCCAGGTGTTGAGGATGACCGGCCGGGGTGTGCGCGGGTGGTTCGGCCGGGCTCGCAGCATCCGGTGCAGTCGCGCCGACATCTCGTCGAGGCCGACCCCGTAGGAGGCGTAGAGCCACGGTGCCGCGTACGTCTGGCCGGGCCCGAGGATCACCTCACCGGGCAGCAGCAGCTCGCCGCCGGCGAGCAGCCGCTGGTCGCTCGGCATCCGCTCGGCGTAGAGGCGATGATTGCCGCTCCAGGCGACGTGCATGCCCCAGACCTCGCCCGCCCGGAAGCCGAACCCGGCGGCCCCCGCCACCATCACCAGGCTGGCGTCCAGTCCCGTCCGGCCGCGGCGGCCCTCGCGCAGCCGCGTCCCGACGTGGAAGTGCTGGCGCTGCGGCTGGCGCTCCCGCAGGTGGCGCCCGGTCAGGTCGAGCAGCTCGGTCGCCTCCGAGGGGACCGGCAGCCCGAGGGCGAGCTGGTCCACCACGAACGGCTGGTCGCCGTCGTTGCGGACCGTCCCGCGCAGCCGCACGACGCCCTCGGCGGTCAGCTCGACCTCCAGGGTTATCCCGAGGGCGGCGGCCGCGTCGAGGCCACGGACGCTCAGCCGATGGCCGCCGAGCTCGGCACTGTCGAGTCGCACGTCGGTGACCGTGAACAGCGGCGACCACGCCCGCCCGCCACGATGGCCGCTCAGGCCGGGCGTGCCCGGCCAGCCCCGGGAGTGCTCCGGCAGCAGCCCGAGCGCGACGACACCGTCCGGGACGCTGGACACCAGCGGCGGCAGCGAAGCGGTGGCCAGCTCGCCGAGTTCGCCGGCCGTGAGCGCGCCGAGGTCGGCCCCCCAGTGCACGATGCGCGGCAGCCCGCCGCCACGCACGTCCACCACGATGCTCACGCCGCCGGCACTCAGGTGCAGCAACGCGTCACGGCCCGCCGTTTCGACCTTCACTGGTACGACCTCTTCGCTCTCTCGCCCGACGGCGAGGATCGGCGGATGTGCCCGGCCAACGGCGGCGAATGCGAGGCCTCGGGAATTGAGCACGCAACGTGGTGCTCGGGCGATTTCAGTGCTTCAGTGCCGGTTAAGCACTTTACTGATGCGCTTTAGTAGCTTGTGAAGAGCATCACAACCCATGAGGATCACGCCTGTCAAGAGCTGGACACACAGCCGTGACCTTTGGTTGACTAATGCGGTTTAGTCCAGGAGTTCCGAAGAGATGGGGAATCTGTGGGCGAACCCCAGCGGCGTCCGACGATGGCTGATGTCGCCCGGCACGCGGGCGTCTCCCCCACCACGGTGTCGTTCGTGATCAACGACCGTCCCGGCACCGGGATCTCCGAGCACACCAAGACGCGGGTGCTCGCCGCGGTCGACGAGCTCGGCTACCGGCCCAACCAGCAGGCCCGTTCGCTGGCCCTGCGGCGATCCCGGACGATCGGATTCCTCGGCTACGAGATGGCGACGGCGCCGTTCGCCGGCCGGACCATCTCCGGCGCCCACGACCACGCCCGGCACCACGACAGCATGCTGCTGATCGCGCACACCAGCCCGGACATCCGCCAGGTGCGCCGCACCCTCGACGACCTGATCGAACGCCAGGTCGACGCGATCGTCGTCGCCGTCATCGGCACGCGCCGGATACTGACCCCCACCAATGTCAACGACATACCCACGATCCTGGTCAACTGCTACACAGTGGGCGATGCGCTGCCCAGCCTGCTGCCGGACGAGGAGAAGGGCGGTCGCGACGCGACCCGCATGCTGCTCGACGCCGGCCACCGCCGGATCGCCTACCTCGCCGGGCTGCCGGGTTCCTGGGCGACCAGGCGGCGGCTGAAGGGCTTCCGGGCCGAACTGCGCGCCGCCGGCGTGGCCGAGGCCGACGCGACGGTCCTGTTCGGAGACTTCCACACCGAATCCGGCTACAACCTCGCCAAGACCGTGCTTGACGGAGACTCCATCCCGACCGCGCTGTTCTGCGGCAACGACCGGATGGCGCTCGGGGCATACCTGGCGATCCTGGAGCGGGGCCTGCGGATCCCGCAGGACATCTCCGTGGTCGGCTACGACGACCAGGAGGAGCTGGCCTCGATCCTGCGGCCGCCGCTGGCCACCGTGCGCCTGCCGTACTACGAGATGGGCGAACTCGCCGTCCGCCACCTGCTCGCCGGCGACGTCGGCGGCCTGCCGGGCCGGACCTACGTACCCTGCACCCCGGTGCTGCGCGAGTCGGTCGGCCCACCTCGCACCCACGAGCTGCCGCGCCCCGCCGGTTCGGCTACCGGGTGATCATCCGGTCGGGGACGCGGCCGGCGCGGTGGATCGTGGGTCCGGGGCGAAGACGCCGGCGGCCGGGACCGGCCGGGAGAAGAGGTAACCCTGGCCGCGGTCGGAGCCGAGGGCGAGCAGCTCGGCCGCCTGCGCCTCGGTCTCCACGCCCTCGGCCACGGTGGTCAGGTGCAGCACCTGGGCGAGCCGGATCACCGCCTCCACGATCGCCGAGCCCTCGGGCGTGCCGTCCAGCTGGGCGACGAAGCTACGGTCGATCTTGAGTACGTCGACCGGCAGCCGGGTCAGATACTGCAGCGACGAATAGCCGGTGCCGAAGTCGTCGACGGCGATGCGGATGCCGTGCGACCGCAGCTCCCGCAGCGCGACGATGCCCGACCTCTCGTCCACCGTCGCGGACTCGGTCACCTCCAGCAGCAGGCTGCCCGCCGGCACGCCGGTGCGCTCCAGCACGCCCAGCACGTCGTGCACGAGGCTCGGCTCCTGCAGCTGCCGGGGCGACAGGTTGACGCTGATCGTGATGTCGCGACCGTCCCGCCGCCACGCGGCCAGCTGCCGGCAGGCCTGCTCCAGCACCCACAGCCCGATCGTGACGATCTCGCCGGACCGCTCGGCGACCGGGATGAACCGGTCCGGCGGGATGTCGCCGAGCTCGGGATGGTGCCAGCGAAGCAGCGCCTCGGCGGCGACCGGCCGGCCGCCGCGCAGCTCGACGATGGGCTGGTAGACCACCGCGAACTGGCGGCCCGCGAGGGCGGTCTCCAGCTGTTCGGCCAGCGCGGCCTCCTCGGTGCGCCGGTCCGTCATCGACGGGTGGTAGACCACGAAGGAGCCGGCGCCGGCCCGTTTGGCGTTGTACAGCGCGATGTCGGCGCGGCGCAGCAGGGCCTTGCCCGAGTCCTGTCCCTGCCCGGCGGCGGCCGCGGCGCCGATGCTGAGCCGGATCGGGACCCGGTCCGCGCCCAGCACGACCGGATGCTCGGCGGCCGCGGCGAGGATGCGCTGCGCGACGGTGACGGCCCGGTCGGCCTCGCCGATGTCGGTCAGCAGCAGGGCGAACTCGTCGACCCCGATCCGGGCGGGCACGTCGTCCGTCCGGATGCCGCCGCGCAGGATGTCGGCGAAGGCGTTCAGCATGGCCTCGCCGGCCGCCGGCCCGTACGCGTCGCTGACGGGCCTGACGCCCTCGAGGTCGATGGCCAGCACGGCGATCGGCTCGCGCCCGCGCACCGCGTGGGCCAGCGCGTTCTGCAGTCCGATCCGGTTGGCCAGGCCGGTGAGCGGGTCCTGCGCGACCTGGGCCCGGCTCATCCGCAGCGACAACGACTGCCGGAAGGCGATCGCGGCGGCCATCACGGTCATGCCGAGGATCAGCCCGCTCCAGCGGGCCAGGGCACCCTCCCGGGCGAGGATGACCAGGACCAGGCCCACGCCCAGGCCCAGCGAGGCCAGCGGCAGGTGCTCGACCCAGCCGGGCGGCCCCGCCCGGCGGGCCCGGTCGACGATGCTGGGGACACCGGAAACGGACAGCACCGGGCCGAGGGTCAGCAGCAGATTGGCCAGGACCAGGCAGGTGGTGGCGAACGTCGCGTTCTCGATGGGCAGGCCCTGCACCTTGCCGGCCCACCAGGCGGTGTCACCCACCACGAGCACCATCATGCCGGCGACCACGAAGGTGATGGGGTCCAGGAGCCGCCGGACCAGGCCGCGGAGCAGCAACGCGGTGACCGCGATCAACAGCAGCAGGTCGGCGAGCGGGACACCGATCTGGATGATCCAGCGGGCGTTCGGCGCCCCGGCCCGGCCCAGCGGATCGAGCACGAGATACCAGACCAGCATGAAGCCACCGGCCAGCACGGTGGTGACCTCGGCGATGAACGCCTGCCGGTGCGGGCCGCTGAGCCGCTTCACGGGCCCGATCAGGGTGGCCACCGCCAGCAGGATCACGCAGCTCAGGTGGCTGAGCGTGCCGGTCCACCAGACCGGCGCGACGGCACCGGTGAACGTGCCCAGGAGCAGGCCGGCCCCCTGGAGCACGCCGAACGCGCGGGCGACGGCGCCGAGCCGGCACGACAGCGCGTTGAAGCCGAGCCGGGCGACCCGCAGCAGGTACGGCACCGCGACCGCGTTGAGCAGGATCAGCGACCCGGCGAGCACGACCTGCCGGAGGCCGGGCTGGGCCCAGCTCAGGACCTGGCCGCCGGCGACGACGGCGATCAGCACGGCGGCCGGCGACGGCCGACGGGCGGGCGAGCGCATGTCGACCCTCATAGTCACACCATCGGCCGCGCCGGCCCGGGGGTGAGTTTTTCCGCTCCCGGGCCGACAACGGATGATGATGGCAGTCGACGGAGAGAAGGATGCACATGCCGACCAGCCCCACCACGAGCTGCCGCGCGCCGGCCGCCGAGGAGACCGCCCTGCGGGAGCTGCGGCACGCCGAGCCGACGTCGTTCGGCGCGATGTTCCTCGACCGGGTCGCCCGGACGCCCGCGGTGGAGGCGTACCGGCGCCTGGACGGCCGGGGCGGCTGGCAGTCGCAGACCTGGGCCGAGACCGGGACGGCGGTCACCGAGATCGCCGCCGGCCTGCTCGATCTCGGGCTGCGCCCGCAGGAACGGGTCGCGATCCTGGCCGGCACCCGGACGGAGTGGATCGAGGCCGACTTCGGCGTCATGTGCGCGGGCGGCGCCACGACGACGGTCTACCCGACCAGCTCCCCCGCGGAGGTCGCGCACATCCTCGGCGACTCGGCGAGCCGGTTCGCGGTGGTCGAGCAGGCCGGTCAGCTCGGCAAGGTGCTCACCGCGGGCTCCCCCGTCGCGTACGCCGTGCTCATCGACGGCACGCCGCCGGACGGCGACCCGCGGGTGCTGACCCTGGCGGCCCTGCGCGCCCGCGGCCGGGAGCTGCTCGCGGCGAAGCCCGCGGCGGTGACCGAGGCGTGCGCCGCGATCGGGCCCGACGACCTGGCGACCCTGATCTACACCTCCGGCACGACCGGGCTGCCCAAGGGCGTGCGCGTCACCCACCACAGCTGGATCTACCAGGGGCTGGCGATCCAGGCCATGGGCTTCCTGCACCCGGACGACCTGGGCTACCTCTGGCTGCCGCTGGCGCACGCCTTCGGCAAGGCGCTGCTGTCCTGCCAGCTCTCGGTGGGCTTCGCGTTCGCCGTGGACGGCGACGTCGGCCGGCTCGTCGAGCGCCTGCCGGTGGTCCGGCCGACGATCATCCCGGCGGTGCCACGGATCTTCGAGAAGGTGTACGCCGGGGTCCTCGGCACCGTGCGCGGCGGCAGTCCCGTCCGGGCACGCCTGTTCGGCTGGGGCCTCGGCGTCGGCGTACGGGTCGCCCGGCTGCGCCGGCAGGGCCGGCGCCCGGGCCCGGTCCTCGCGGCCCAGCACCGGATCGCCGACCGGCTCGTGCTCGCCCGGATCCGGGACAGGTTCGGCGGCCGGCTGCGCTTCTTCATCTCCGGGGCGGCCGCGCTGTCGACGGAGATCGCGGAGTGGTTCGACGCCGTCGGCCTGCCCGTGCTGGAGGGCTACGGCCTCACCGAGACCTGCGCCACCACGTTCTTCAACCGGCCCGGCCGCCCGGAGTACGGCACCGTGGGCCTGCCGCTGCCCGGGACCGACGTCGCCCTGGCCGAGGACGGCGAGATCCTGGTGCGGGGACCGGGAGTGATGCGGGGCTACCACAACGCCCCCGAGGCCACCGCCGAGACGCTGGCCGACGGCTGGCTGCGCACCGGCGACATCGGCGAGATCAGCGCCGCCGGGTCGCTGCGGATCACCGACCGCAAGAAGGACCTGATCAAGACCTCCAACGGCAAGTACGTCGCGCCCCAGACGATCGAGGCGCGGTTCAAGGGCATCTGCCCGCTGGCGAGCCAGATCGTGGTGCACGGCGACGGCCGCAAGTACATCAGCGCCCTCATCGACCTCGACCCGGACGCCGTGGCCGGCTGGGCGGCCCGGCACGGGCTGGGCGACGCCGGGTACGCCGAGATCACCCGCTCACCGCAGCTGACCGAGGCCGTGGGCGCCAGCGTGGAGCAGCTCAACGCCACGCTGGCGCCGTGGGAGACGATCAAGAAGTTCCTGATCCTCGACCATCACCTGGCCGTCGAGGACGGCCAGCTCACCCCGTCGCTGAAGGTGCGGCGCCGCGCGGTCGAGCAGCGGTACGCCGGCCTGCTCAACGCCCTCTACTGAGTCGCTTCGCTCAGCTTCGGAGCAGGGTGGCTCCGATGGCGCGGCCGTGCTCCGTCCAGGGGACCGGGCGCATGGTGGCCGGGTCCAGCCGGATGTTCACCCGGCGACCCTCGGCGAACACGGTCGCGCCGTCGGCCGAGGTCACCCGGAACCGGTAGTCCGCGCTGGTCGTACCCATGCTCTCCAGCCAGAAGTGCACGCCGATCTCGCCGGTGCCGCGGACCGGCCGGTGGAAGGTGATCGAGTATTCGCGGACCACGTTGAAGGCGTCCGGCGTGGTGGGACGGCCGCCGGAGAAGGAGACGCCGCGCTCGGCCCACCAGAGCACCACCGCCCGCTCCATCAGCACCGCGTAGCGGGCGTTGTGCAGCACACCCATGGCGTCCAGGTCGTCGAAGTGCACGGGCATCCGGACGACGTCCCCGTACGGCACGGCTTCGGTCACGATGGTCATCTCAGCTCCGGAAGGATCGTCGGGTCGGTGGCCAGGGCACGCAGGTGTTCGAGCAGGGCTCGGCGGGCGCGGCCGAAGGTCACGTCGCGCCCCAGCACCGGCGCCTGCATCACGGCGCAGACCCCCAGGGACTCGGTCTCGTAGGCGATCCCCTCGGGATCCGCCTCCGGCCGCAGGTCACCGAGCGCGATCGCGTCGGCGGCCAGCCCGGTCAGGAAGGTCATCCAGTCGGTCAGCTCGGTGGCCAGCCGGTCGCGGATCACCCCGGGCCGCGCGTTGAACTCGAAGTTGGCGTTGGCGAAGAAGCAGCCGCCGGGCAGCACCTCGGCCTCGTAGAAGGCCAGCCGGCTGTCGTGCGCCGCCCACAGCCGGCGGACCCCGCGCGGCACCTCGAGGGTGGGCCGGATGACCTGGTCGGTCCACTGCGCTCGGGCATGGTCGATCACGGCGAGCTGCAGCGCCTCCTTGGACCGCCAGTGCGCGAACAGGCCGGACTTGCTGACGCCCAGCGCGTCGGCGACCTGGCTCAGCGACAGGCCGTCGAGACCGGCCACGGTGGTCAGCAGCAGGGCCTGATCGAGCACGGCGGCCCGGGTGCGCTCCCCGCGGATCAGCCTGCCGTCGCTCGTCATGGCCCCAGCATACAAAAAGACCGACCGTTCGTAAATATATGTGCCACCGTGACTCGTGCGTCACAAACGCCTGGAGGATTTCGCGGCTCGATGATTGCCGGGTAGATAGTTAGTAGTACTAAGTTTCTCTGCGGAACCCGGGAGGTTCGATGCCTTCTTCCACCGCGGTCCGGCTGCGTGGCCTGCTGGAAACCCTGCTGCGAGCGCCGCTTCCGGTGCGTCTTCGCGCCTGGGACGGCTCCGAGACCGGACCCGCGGGCCCGCCGGTCCTGATCATCCGCAACCGGCGTGCGCTGCGCCGGCTCATGTGGCGGCCCGACGAACTCGGGCTCGCGCGGGCGTACGTGTCGGGCGATCTCGATGTGGAGGGTGACCTCTTCGACGCGTTGCGCCGGCTCGCGGCGTTGATCTTCCGCGGCGCCGACGTGCGAGGGCTGCCCTACCGCGCCGTCGCCGCCGACCTGCTCCGGCTCGGCGTGCTCGGACCGCAGCCCAAGCCGCCACCCGAGGAGCTGGCGATGCGGGGCGCGCGGCACAGCCCGCGCCGCGACCAGCAGGCGGTCAGCCATCACTACGACGTCGGCAACCCCTTCTACGAGATCATTCTCGGGTCGAGCATGGTCTACTCCTGCGCGTACTGGGCCGGCGACGACGCCGGATCCGGCCTGGCCGGCGCGCAGCGCGACAAGCTCGACTTGATCTGCCGAAAGCTCGACCTCAAGCCCGGCATGCGCCTGCTGGACGTCGGCTGCGGCTGGGGCAGCCTCGCCCTGCACGCGGCCCGGGAGTACGGGGTCGACGTCGTCGGCATCACGCTCTCCATCGAGCAGGCCGACTATGCCCGCAAGCAGGTCGCCGAGGCCGGGCTGACCGCGCACGTCGAGATCCGGGTCCAGGACTATCGCGACCTCGACGGCGGCCCGTTCGACGCGATCTCCAGCGTGGGCATGGCCGAGCATGTCGGCACGGCGCCCTACGCGGAATACGCGGCCATTCTGTTCGAGCAGCTCAAGCCCGGTGGGCGGCTTCTCAACCACCAGATCTCGGCGGTCCATCCCGCGCCGCCGGCGGCGCGCAGGCGGCGGTCCTTCATCGACGCGTACGTGTTCCCGGACGGTGAACTGGTGCCCCTGGGCACGACGGTGACGCTGCTGGAACAGGCCGGGTTCGAGGTGCGGGACGTGCAGGCCCTGCGTGAGCACTACGCGCGGACCCTGCGCGCCTGGGTGGCCAACCTGGAGTCGCAATGGTCGGCGGCCGTGCGGCTGGCCGGTGCGGGCCGGGCCCGGGTGTGGCGGTTGTACATGGCAGCCTCGGCGCTGGGGTTCGAGCAGGCGCGGATCGGGGTCAACCAGGTGTTGTGCGTCAAGGCGCACCGGGACGGCGGCAGCGACATGCCGGCGACCAGGAGCGGTTGGCCGGCGTGAAGCTCGACTCGGGGACCAGCAAGCCCCGCGCGCCGGTGTGGGCGCGCTGGTGCGTCGTGGTCGGCTCGATCCTGGTGATCGCGGTGGGCGGCTCGGTGGTCGCCGCCCGGGCCCTGATCGACTCGGCGGCGGGCGCGGTGCACCACAAGGATCTGCTCGGCAGCCTGCGCGCCGGCGCCGCGCGTACCCATGCCTCGATCGCGGGTGCGAAGAACATCCTGCTGGTGGGTGTGGACACCCGGCCCGACAATCCGGCCATGGTCAGCCGCTCGGACTCGATCATCCTGCTCCATATCGCCGCCGATCACCGGGCGGGCTATCTGGTCTCGCTGCCGCGTGACAGCTATGTGACCATTCCGCCGTACGACAACGGCAAGGTCGCGTACCCGGGCGGGAAGAACAAGATCAATGCCGCCTACGCGTTCGGCAGTCGCGGCCTGACCGGCAGCGCGGCGCAGTCGCACGGTTTCGAGCTGCTGGCGCTGACCGTCAGGCAGCTCACCGGCATCACCCCGGACGCCGGGGCGATCGTCGACTTCGCCGGCTTCGAGCAGGTGGTGCGGGTTCTCGGCCAGGTCTGCATGTACGTCGACGAGGACACCACGTCGATCCACCTCGGCCATACCGCGTCGGGTAAGAAGGCGGTGCCGTACAAGACGCATCCCGACGGCTCGATCGCGTACCAGGTGCCGGGGGTGACCCCGAACTTCTACGCCAAGGGCAACCACTGCCTCACCCCGGCCGAGGCGCTCGACTTCGCCCGGCAACGCGATCTGCTGGCCGACCACGACTACGACTATGGGCGGCAACGCCACCAGCAGCAGCTCCTCAAAGCCATCCTGAAGCAGGCCGAGCACGAGGGGCTGGACTCCCCGACCAAGCTTCCCGGGCTGATCGAAGCCTTCGGCAAGGCGATGACCGTCGACGACGGCGGAGTCTCCCTGGCGGACTGGGCATTCGCGATGCGGGGTGTCAACGTCGACAACCTGGTGACGATCAAGACGAACGACGGCAAGTTCGACAGCCGCTCGGTCCCGGGCGTCGGCAGTGTCGAAATCCTCAACGCCACCAGCATGAAGCTGCTGAATGCGGTCAGGACCGACGACGTGGCTGCCTTCCTGCGCGCTCACCCGGACTGGGCAGCCGGCGGCTGAACGCCGGTCGGCCAGGATCCTAGAACGCGGCGTCGTACAGGGCCTGCAGCTCGGGCGTGGCCAGACCGCTGTAGCCGCAGACCATGGCTCGCCCGTCGGTCGCCGCGACGAGATACGCGCGACCGGGCTCGAAGGCCGTGGCCCCGATCAGCGCCTCACTGTTGCCGTCGCTCTGCGCGACCTCGACGACGTCCGCACGCGTCCCCGCGTACTGGTGGGTGACCGTGAGGACGGCGGTGCCGCCGGCGACCCGCTCGACGGTGCCGGCGAACGCCAGCGGAGCCGCCGAGAGCGTCGCGGCGCTGGGCGGCACGCACTTGGCCGCCCCGCCACCGGCGACGACGATACGGGCCACCGTGAGAATGGCCGGGCGCACAGCCGGGCCGGGCTCGTCCGACGATCGCAGCGCCGCGCCGACGGCGACGGCCGCCACCCCGACCACCAGCCCCGCCGCGGCGAAAGCGAGTCTCCGGAACGCGCGGGCCGGCCGCCGCTCTGCTTCCCCGGGGGAAACGGGCCGCTCTGCTTCCCCGGAGGAAACGGGCCGCTCTGCTTCCCTGGAGGAAACGGGCCCAGGGGAAAAGGGCTCCGCCGGATCGGCGGTGACGGCCGTCGACGGGGCGAGGTCGTTGGTCATGGAGTCCTCCAGCAGGCGGGTGACACGTTCCGGGGGCAGCGGCGCCAGGCCGGTCGCCGGGTCCGCGTTCCGCAGCCGGGCGCGCAGGTCGTCGTCGGTCACGGCCGCCTCCCCTCTTCCGCTACGTCATGTCCGGCACCGTCGCCGAGCTTTCGTAACTCCTCCCGCAGCCGGCCGCGGGCGCGATGCAGCCGGATGCTGACGGCGTTGGCGGACAGGCCGGTCGTCGCGGCGATCTCCGCGGGGCCGAGGTCCTCCCAGGCCCAGAGCCGGACGATCTCGGCGTCCAGCGGGCGCAGCCGGCGCAGCGCGGCGTGCAGCCGCTCGTCGGGCGGCTCGGCGACCTCGGCGGCCACCTCCGAGGGCGGATCGACCGCGCGGATCCGGGCCAGCAGGCGGTGCTGGCGGCGCTGGGCCCGCTCGGCGTTCGCCAGGCAGTGCCGGGCGACACCGTACGCCCACGGCAGCCGGTCGTCGGGCACGTCGTCGAGGCGGCGCCAGCAGACCAGCAGCGTCTCGGAGAGGACGTCCTGAGCGGTCTCCGGGTCCGTCCGGCGCGCCAGGAACCGCCGCAGCGGCTCGATCAGCGGGGCCGCGAACTCCTCGAACCGCGCCCGGCGCGCCTGCGTGTTCACCACGTTCACCCTGGCACATGTCCGGCACCGGGCCGGTTCTTTCAACCGGCGCGCGAAGGGGCGTCCCGGCGCGAGGACTCTCGCACCGGGACGCCCCTGCTGATTCAGACGCGGAAGCCGCCGACCAGGGCCTGCAGCTTGCGGCTCACCTCGTCGAGTTCGTCGGCGGCGCGGCGGGACTCGTCGACCGAGGCGGTCGTGTTCCGGGCGACGTCGGCCACGTTGCCGATGTTCGCCGCGATCTGCCCCGACCCGGACGCGGCGTCGTTGACGCTGCGGTTCATCTCGTTGGTCGTCGCGGTCTGCTCCTCGACGGCCGAGGCGATGGTGGTCTGGTAGTCGCTGATCTGGGTGATGACCTGGGTGACCTCGGCGATCGCGGCGACCGCGCTGGTGGTGTCGGCCTGGATGGCCTCGACCCGCCGGGAGATGTCCTCGGTGGCCCGGGCGGTCTCCTGGGACAGTTCCTTGACCTCGCCGGCGACCACGGCGAAGCCCTTGCCCGCCTCGCCGGCCCGGGCGGCCTCGATGGTGGCGTTGAGGGCCAGCAGGTTGGTCTGCTGGGCGATGTTGGTGATCGCCTTGACGACGTCGCCGATCATGCGGCTGGACTCGCCGAGGCGGGACACGGTCTCGGTGGTGGCCCGTACGGTGTCGACCGCCCGGGCCGCGACGGTGGCGGCCTCGTTGGCGTTGTGCGAGATCTCGCGGATCGAGGCGCCCATCTCCTCGGAGCCGGCCGCGACGGTCTGCACGTTGCGCGAGACCTCCTGCGCGGCACTCGCCACGACGTTCGCCTGCGCCGAGGAGTCCTCCGCGCCCTTGGCGATCTGCCCGGACAGCGCCCCGATGCGGTGGCTGGTCTGCGCCAGTCCGGTGGCGCTGTGGCCGAACTCGGTGATGACCGTGCTGATCGCGTCCAGGGCGGTGTTCACGGACCGGCCCATCTGACCGACCTCGTCGCCGGAGCGCGCGTCCACTCGCCGGGTCAGGTCGCCGTCGGCCACCGCGACGAGCACGCTCGCGGCCTCCGCGAGCGGCCGGGTGATGCTGCGGGTGGCCCACCAGGCGATCAGGGCCGCGACCAGGGCGGCCAGCGCCAGGCCGAGGGCCATGGTGGTCAGGAAGCCGTCGGCGATCTCGCGGGCCTTCGCGGTCTCGGCCTTGTTCATCGCCTCCTCGAGGTCGATGAAGACGTTGATGGCGGCGAGCCACTCGATGAAGGCCGGCTTGGCCTGCGTGGTGAGCACCTGCAGCGCTTGCGCGTTGTCGCCGGCGGTGCGCAGGTCGACGACCTGGGTGATCAGCGGGAGCGTCGCGGCCTGGATCCGGTTGATCTCGGCGAGCGCGGCCTTCTCCTGGGCGGTGACGTCCGCGTCGCCGGCGAACATGGCGGTCATCTTCACCGCCGACTCGTCGTACTTCGTGGTCAGCTTGCCGATGGTGTCGACCTCGGTCTGCACCTCCGCGGCGGTACGCGCCAGCACCACATCCCGCACGGCGATCGCCCGGTCGTGCACGCTGCCCCGGAAGTTGATGGCATAGCGCTGTTTCACGCCGTTGAGGTCGTTGACGACGGTCAACCGATCGTTGATCTTATGGACCTCGGTGACGCCGATGACTGTCAGCGCGACCATGGCCGTGATCACCGCGAGGAAGCCGGCACCGAGCCTGGCCCCGACCCTGAGATTCGACATCTTCAAGCAGATCACCCGTTCACCCGTGGGGCCCTTCGGTGGGCCTACCTGGATGATCGACCGATCTGGGCACATTGTGAGGATTAGGCGAAGCACCCGCAACCCACCCGGGGAGATTGACACTCTTCGCTGGCACGATGAGTATGGGAGCGCTCCCAATGCTCTCGATCTCCTCGATTGGAGAGGCCATGCCGTCCGCGATCTTCCACCGGGTCGCGCGGGGTGCGCTGCTGCTCGGCGCCTGCGCGCTGTGCAGCGTCACCGCACCCACCGCCGCCACCGCCGTCCCCACCGCCATTCCCGCCGCCACCGCCGCCACCCCCGTCGCCGTGACCGTCAACGCCCGCGCCGGCCTGGCCACCGTCCCCGGCACCGCGCTGGGCGTCAACGACGCCATCTGGGACACCAACCTGGGCACCGACGCCACCTCCGACCTGCTCAAATCCGCGGGCGTCCGGATGATCCGCTACCCCGGCGGCTCGTACGCCGACATCTACCACTGGCGGGACCACACCGCGCCCGGCGGCTACGTCGCCCCGAACACCGACTTCGACACCTTCATGGCCTCGGTCGAGCGGATCGGCGCCGAGCCGATGATCATCGCCAACTACGGCACGGGTACGGCCGAGGAGGCCGCGGGCTGGGTCCGCTACGCCAAGGACAAGGGCTACCGGGCGAAGTACTGGACGATCGGCAACGAGAACTACGGCAACGGCCACTACGGCGAGCCGTGGGAGGCCGACAACCACGCCGACAAGAGCCCGGCCGCGTACGCCTCGGGCGTGGTCGCCTTCGCCGAGGCGATGAAGGCGGTCGACCCGGACATCAAGATCGGCGCGGTCCTGACCATGCCGGGAAACTGGCCCGACGGGGTGGTCGGTGCCGGCGACGCCGGGACGTGGAACAAGGAGGTCCTGACCCGGGCCGGGGCGCACATCGACTTCGCCGACGTGCACTGGTATCCCGGCGGCGGCTCCGCCGCCGAGGCGCTCACCCGGACCGGCCACATCAACGACGCCATGTACCTGCTGCGGCGCCAGATCGACCGGTACGCCGGGCCCGACGCCGGCCGCATCCCGATCAGCCTGACCGAGACCAACGTCGGCGTGGGGCAGAACACCCAGCCCGGCGCGCTGTTCCTCGCCGACGCCTACAGCGACCTGCTGGAGAGCGGCGTCTTCACCGTGCAGTGGTGGAACGTACACAACGGCATCGGCACCGTCTCCACGGTCGCCGGGCAGCGCGACTACGGCGACTACGGCATGCTCTCCTCCGGCAACTGCCTGGCCGACGCCTCGGTGTGCGAGCCGCCGCTGAACACGCCGTTCGCCCCGTACCACGCGCTGAAGCTGATGAAGTCCTTCGTCCACCCCGGCGACCAGCTGGTCCGGGCCGGCACCGACGATCCGCTGGTGACCGCGCACGCCGCCCGCCGCCCCAACGGTGACCTGCAGGTGCTGCTCGTCAACCGGGACCCCGACAACGAACGCGCGGCCACCCTGGACTACCGCGGATACAGCCCCGCCACCACCGGCCCGCCCACCGTGATCTCCTTCCGCAACGGCGCCGAGGGGCTCGAGACGGCCGCGCTCGGGACGACCGGGGCGCAGACGCTGCCGCCGTACTCGCTCACCCTGCTCACCATGCACCCGGCCCGAACCGGCGATGGAGCACCCGGCGCGCCCGGCGCACCCACCGCGACCGCCGTCACCGACCGCACCGCGACGATCTCCTGGCCGGCGGCGCGGGCAGGCCGCGATCCGATCGCCAAGTACGAGGTCTACCGCAGCAACGGGGTCACCAGCGAGCAACTCGGCGAGACCTCCGGCACGTCCTTCACCGCGCACAACCTCACCCCGGGCACCCGCTACACCGTCAACGTGCTGGCCCGCGACACCGCGGGCGGCGTCTCCTGGTCGTCCCTGCCGCTGACGATCACCACGACCGCACCGGCGACCAGCACCTGCACGGTGCGCCTGACCGACACCACCGACTGGGGCAGCGGCTTCGTCGGCGCCATCGACATCACCAACAACGGGCCCGCACCCGTCACCGGCTGGACCCTGACGTTCACCTGGCCGACCACGTGGCAGACCGTGCAGAGCGGCTGGAGCGCCACCTGGACGCAGACCGCCCGCGACGTCCGGGTGACCGCCGACGCGGGTGCCACGCTCGCCGCGGGCGGCACGACGAGCGTCGGCTTCGTCGCGGGCTACAGCGGGCCGAACGTCCTGCCCGAGGTGTTCGCCCTCAACGGCACCGTGTGCAGCACCGGCTGACCTCTCCGGCCATCCGCCCGGTGCCAGTCGGTTGACGCCGGGCGGATCGCCCTGGCGGAGTCGCCCCGGGCGGTCGAGCCCGTCGCTTGGGCCGTAGATCGCAGGAGATCGGCCCGGAGCGTGCGGAACACGGCCGGGGTAGCCGTGATCGGTCACCGTCCGGCTGGGCAGCGCGTGCGACCATGATCAAATGCCGGACTGGACCTACCACCCACTGCGGGCGTTGCTGGCCGCGGCCGTCGGGCGGCGACGGTCGCACCGTCTGGCTCTGCGGGCGCTGGCCGCGCTGACCGACGTGCCCGGCGGCTTCCGGCTGGTCTCGGCGGTGTCCGGTGGCTTCGACATCCCGGCGGCGGTGACAGCCAGGCTGGGCGCCACCGTCCCGGTCGATGTCGCTCACGACGCCGTCCGCGCCCTGCCGGCTCTGGGCGCGGGCGTGGTCGAGGTACGGCCGGTCGGTTCCGCCGACGTCGCGCTGATCCGCCGGATCGCGCCCGGCCGTCGCTGCATCCTTGTCGTGACCGCCGCCACCCCGCAGGTGGCGGCCGACCTGGCCGGCATCGCCGATCGGGTGATACTGGGTGAGGAGGCTGGCCTTCGCCGCCTGGACGGCGGGTCCGTGGCCGATGCCGCGGCGGCACTGGCCGATCCCGCGACCACGGTCCTGGCGTCGCCCGGGGTGCTGGTAGCCGCCGGCCCCGGCTGGTTCCACCGGGTCGCCGAGGCGGCGATGCCGCCCGTGCCGGCAACCCGGTCACGTCCCGCTGTCGACCCGCGCCGGTGGCCGGCGTGGTGGTGGGGCGCCCTCGTCGGCCTCGGCATGATCGCCGGCGGACTCGTCGCCGCGGCGATCACCCTGGGTCCGCTGCTGCTCTGGTACGACACCGACTACCTCGGCTGGAACCGGGATCGCCTGCGCGCCCTCAACGAGCACCTGGTGCACTTCGTCCAGCACGACCGGATCACGCTGGCCGGAACCATGGTCGCCATCGGGGTGCTCTATGCCGGCCTGGCATGGGGCGGCATCCGGCGTGGCTGGTCCTGGAGCCGCTACGCCTACCTGGCCTCGGGCGCCGTCGGATTCCCCACCCTGTTCTATTTCCTCAGCTCGGGTTCGTGGAGCCCTTGCACGCCGCCGCGACCGTCACGCTGTTCCCGATGTTCGTCCTGGCGGTGCGGCGGCGTCCCGGCCCTCCACGATGGACCGTCCTGCCCGACGGGCCGGAGCCGGTCCGCCTCCGCGCCGTGACCGGGCAACTCGTCATGATCGCCGTAGGCGCCGGCATGCTCATCGGCGGCATCACCATCTCGACGGTCGGCATGAGTTCGGTGTTCGTCGACACCGACATCGCCTTCCTGAACACCGCCCCGCACCATCTGGAGGCCGCCAACCCCAGGCTCATACCCTTCATCGCCCATGATCGTGCCGGCTTCGGAGGCGCGCTGATCTCCGCCGCGGTGGCGGTCATCCTGCTGAGCGTGTGGGGATGGCGTCGCGGCGAATCCTGGGTCTGGTGGACGCTGACCCTGACCGCGATCACCGGCTTCGGCCCGGCCGTCGTCGTGCACGCCGCCATCGGCTATACCAGCGTCGAGCACCTGATCCCCGTCTATCTCGGCATCGGCCTGACGGCGGTCTCGCTGTATCTGGCCGGCCCGTACCTGCGCGGCAAAGATCAACCGCGAACAGGCCCGGTGGACGGGCCCAGGCCGCGAAGGGCATGACCGCGGTCCACAGCGTCCGGAGCACGCCGACCGCTGACAAATCGACAGCGCGCTCGACGACGAACAGGACCAGCCGCCGGACGAGGCAGACTGGCAGCCGTGAGGCACGGCGCCCGCCGGACCTCGATCACCGGATCCGGAGGCAGCTCGATGGATCGACCGTGCACGATGACGCTGTGGCGCGTTCGCCCCGGCGACGAGGCTGCGTTCCTGGACACGACGCGGGAGCTGGCGGAGGTCCTGCTGCGGCTCCCCGGGCGGCCAGGAGAGTTGACACTGGTGCAGAGCACCGACGATCCGACCGTGTTCCATTCGATCGGCTGGTTCCACAGTCAGGACGACCTGGAAGCGATGCGGCAGAATGCGGACGCCCGCCGGCTGCTGGACCGGCTCGTGACGTTGTCCTCAGAGTGCCGGCCTACGGCGCATCGCGTCACGTACACCATGGCGGGACCACCCACAGGTGCTCCGGGTTAGCAGCCGGATCGGCGTGTGAGCACAGGTTCCCGGACTCTCCGGCCAGGAGCAGGTCGTGGCGCGGCTCGGGCGAGGCGAGGATCCTGGGCGACGTGGGTCACGCAGGAAGCGTGACAGCCGGCGAGGGCATCGGAGGCCTGGCCGATGATCAACTTTGGCCGCCCGATCGGTTCTGGCGAGCGCGCTGGGGGCGGAATCGACTCCGCCCTGGCAGGCGCTATCGCTCGGGCCGCTCCGGCCTGTCAACGCAGCGTCGCCGGCACTGCGGATGGGTTCGAGCATTGTCGGCGGCAGTTGAGCGCGTCCCTTGGTATCCGCACCGAGCCGCTTCGGGGTACGGCAGACTTTCCCTATGGACGTCGGAGCGGTTCGCGTTGAGGGCTACTACGAGGTCCTTGCTCTGCACCGGTATCTCTTTGAGTGCAAGGGTGAGGACATCTCCAGCGAGTACGCCGCAAGTCCCTTCATAGCCGCGATTCAGAACCGCCTGGCCGACGCGCTCGAAGCCGCTGATCCGGGATCCGGATGGACGACTTGGCGCGCCGCGGATGGCCATCAACAGCGTGTTGACGCGATACGCCAGCATTTGGAGTCAACCGCGAGCCGCCGGAACGGCATGACCCGCGAGCAGCGTCGAGCGTACGTTCAGGACCTGCTCGCGCCGCTACGGATTCCGGAGGATCAGCTGACGGAGCTCGTCGACATCCAAGCCGCGGCGGTGCCGACCCGATCGACGGACAGTCCTGCGGAAGACAGATGAGGTGGTCGGGGTCACCGACCGCGGCGCCCAAACGGCCGCTCTCGCCCGACTTGATGGCGCTCGACCTCGGACCGTGTCTCGGGAATCGCGTGGCGGCCCGTTTCGGCAGGCTGCCAGACTCTCCGCATGACGGGCATGGACAAGGCCGCGGGGATGCTAGCGGCTGCCGAGCGGGTGGTGGTCTTCACCGGCGCAGGCATCTCGGCCGAAAGCGGCATTCCCACATTTCGCGACGCGCTGACCGGTCTCTGGGCGCGCTTCGACGCCCGGCAGCTCGCCACGCCGGAGGCGTTCCGGGACGATCCCGACCTGGTCTGGGGCTGGTACGAGTGGCGCCGTGCGGCCGTCCGGCGAGTCGAGCCGAACGCCGGCCATCGCGCGGTCGCGGCCATCGAGCGGTGCGTCGTGGTCACCCAGAACGTCGACGACCTGCACGAACGGGCCGGCTCCAGGTCGCCGATTCACCTGCACGGCAGTCTGTTCGAACCGCACTGCTCGGCGTGCGGGCTGGCGGCCGGCGACCTGCCTGAACACCCCGAGGAGCCGCTCGGCGAGGGTCGCCGCCTGCCGCCGCCGACCTGCGGCCGGTGCGGCGCGCTCGTCCGCCCTGGCGTTGTGTGGTTCGGCGAGGCACTGCCCACCCACGCCTTCGAGGAGGCGGTCGAGGCCGCCGCGAACGCCGACGTGCTGCTGACCGTCGGCACCTCCGGCGTGGTCTATCCGGCCGCCGAGATCCCCCAGGTGACCGCCCGCCTCGGCGGCCATGTCATCCAGATCAACCCGGAGCCGACCCCACTCGACGAGGTGGCAACCGTCAACCTCACCGGCCCGGCCGCCGAGATCCTCCCTGCCCTGGTGGACGCCGCTTGGCCCGGCCGTTCGGACGGCTCGTGATTCACGGTCGACTTCTTCAGGTGCACTGTGAACTCCGGGTTGGCCTGGAGGTTCGCATACCAGGACGGCGGCGGAGCAGGCCGCTGTTGAGGTAGAACCGCTTCCGTACCCGGTAGAAGAAGATCTCGATCCGCCGTGGGCGACCGGTTCGGCGGCCGGTCGTGGTGATGTCGATGGTCCGGGCCCTGGTCGGTGACTCGGGTGTCAGGTCCAGCGCCCGGCGGATGGCGGCGTTCGCGGGCATCTCACGCCGCCTCGGCGAGGCCGGCGGGCAGGGCCGGGCCGAGCAGGAGGCCGCCGTCGACGACGAGCTCGGCGCCGGTGGCGAACGAGGCTTCCGGTGAGGTCAGGTAGAGCAGGGCCGCGGTGATGTCGGCGGGCTCGCCGAGGCGCGGCACGGCGAACGGCGAAGGGTCGTAGAAGTCGGCGATCGGCGGCTGGCCCGGTGCCGGTGGAGCGGTGATCAGCTTGGTGGCGATGACGCCGGGGTGAATGGCGTTGACCCGGATGTTGTCGCGGCCGAGTTCCAGCGCCGCGCTGCGGGTCAGACCCCGGAGCGCCCACTTGCTGGCGACGTAGGAGGCATAGAGCGCCGTCCCGCCGTACGCCATGGTCGATCCGATGTTGATGATGACGCCGCCGCCGGCGCGCCGCATTGCCGGGGTGACCGCCCGGATGCCGAGGAACTGGCCGGTCACGTTGACGGCGAAGGTCCGCTCCCAGAGTTTCCGGTCGGTGGCCTCGACGGTCAGCGCGGGGTTCTGCACGCCGGCGTTGTTGACCAGGATCGTCAGGTGGCCGAAGTGCTCCTCGGCGGCCCGGACCGCGGCCGTCCAGTCGTCCTCGCCGGTGACGTCGAGGCGGACTGCCAGCGCACGTTCGCCCAGCTCAGCAGCGAACTCGTGGGCGCTGTCCAGGCCCGTGGCGGTGCTGCCGATCACTACTCGCGCGCCCTCGGCGTGGTAGGCCCGCGCATGGCTCGTCCCCATCCCGCCGGTGCCGCCGGTGACCAGAACCGTTTGATCGGTGAAACGCATGGGGCAACCTTTCCTAGTGGTGAGCCGACCGACTCACCTCGCCATCGAGACTAGGGCTGTCCCGATAGTGAGTCAAGTGACTCACCTCGCCGCCCGGCATACTGGGCCGATGAGCAGCGAGCCCTCCGCGTACCACCGTCGCGTCGCCGAGCAGAAACGCGCCGCCATCCGGGAGGCGGCGACCAGCCTGTTCCTTGCCGCCGGATATGACGGCACCTCGCTCGCGCGGATCGCCGAGGCCGCCGGGGTCTCGAAGGCCACCCTGTTCAAGCAGTTCCCGACGAAGGCGGCGCTCTTCGACGCCATCGTCACCGAGTCCTGGCAGATCGACGACGAGGGCGGTCCGGAGCCGCCGACGTCGGACCTGCGGGCCGGCCTCACCGCGATCGGCGGGCGCTACGTCGAGTTGCTGACCCGTCCCGGGATGACGGCCCTGTTCCGCATCGTCATCGCCGAACTACCGCGCTTCCCCGAGCTGGGCGAGGCCCAGTTCAGCCGGGGCAAGATGCCGTACTTCGCCTCGGTGACCCGTTACCTGACCGCCGCGGACGCCGCCGGAGCAGCGAAGGTGCCCGACCCGGAACTGGCCGCGACCCAGTTCCTCGGCATGATCTCCAACTTCGTCTTCTGGCCCGGCCTGCTGCTGCCCCGCTGGTCCCCGAGCGCCGAGTCGACCGACCATGCCGTCGAGGAAGCGGTGCACACGATGATCGCCCGCTACGCCGCTTGACCGCCGAGGGCGAAGGACGTCGCTCGGCCTGGCCGCGTGGTTTCGCTCTACACACCTGGACGTGACAGCAGCGCCTAAACGGCAGACGGCGGACTTCCGGTTTCTACGCGGCGGCCCACTCTGCGTATCTGGTCGATGATTCTGATATACGCGTCTACCGATTCCGCGAACTTTGGATCGGCGGGATCGGCAAAATCCAGGAGTCTCCGGCCCTCATCATAGAAGTCCGACTCCTGCTGTCGAAAGCCTTGATATTTTTCCTCTGACTTCAATGTGTAGGCCAGCACCGAGATCAGCCCGGTCCATGTGGTGAAAACCGTCATGAACAGTATGGCTCCGGGTGCGTTCTTGTCGAACCGCTGCACCAGCAGGGGAAGGCTGACGCCAGAGATCAGGCTCCACATCACTCGGGCCTGATGCAGCCGCTGATGGGCCGCCGCCTTGTTCTTCCAGTACCTCAAGGTGCCCTTGATGCGCTTGTAGTGCGCTTCAAGTCTCGGTGCGTGCGTTCCCAGATTGCGAGCCTGCTCGAACCAGGGACCAGGATCGTTCAACGGGACGAAGCCAAGGAATGACCAAATAATGGGAACGCCGGTGGTGCCGATGCCAACCGCGAGAGCAGCCAAACCGCCATACCACCACCCCTGCCGCGTGCCGACACCTATCAACGCCGCAATGCCGAGGATCATCATCGCCAGCAGGCTCAACTGATTTCCGTGGCTTGCCCATTGTCGCGCCAACCACCGAGGTTCCGGGGGCGGTGGTGGTGGCGGCGTTCCGGGCGGCGATGGAGGAAGATTCCCAGAAGTCATGCTGCGCTGCCCCCTTCCGCGAATTCCCTTTCATGCCGTCAAACCTGCCCGCGTCGCTCACCTTCGGTGCTCGAGTGATGGAAGGGCATCCTACCAATCGGCGACCGCTCCCCCGCTGGCCCGAGTCAGGCCTGGTTTATGTACGGCAAAGCTCACCTCGCCATGATCGAATGCGCCCTCATCGGCTATGCCGACGCGTCGTCCGTGAGCTCGTGACGGCCGGGTCCGGCCGTGGGGATGCCGGCGCGTATGGTCGGGCGGTGAATCCCGCTGACCTGCAAGGCCTTCGATCGGGAGACCTCGAGACCCGCGAAGCGCACGTGCACCTCCTGCTCGACCGGGCCAGGACGCACGGTGATGAGTCAGCCATCGCGGCGCTGCACGCGCTCGTCCGCGACTACCGGGATTTCCACAGGTCGTTGTATTCGCGGGCGATGAACCAGGCGGCCGTCTTCGCCGACGCCGGGCTGCGGGAGCCGTTGCTCGCCGCGCTCGCCGACACCCGCTACAACTGTCAGGCGTGGGCCGCGATGGGTTGCGCGGCGATGGACATCCGGGACGCCGTGCCCCAGCTCGTCACGCTCCTCGACCACTCGCAGTGGATCGTCCGGGGCGAGACGGTGACCGCGCTCGGCCGCCTCGGCGACGCCTCGGTCGTGCCCGCGCTGCGGCCGTTGCTCGGCGATCAGGCCGACTGGCTCCGCCAGCGCACCGCCGACGCCCTGGCCCGCATCGGCGGCGACGCGGCACTGGAGGCGCTCTGGCACGAGTTCGAGCATCGGCGGTTTCCCCGGATCGGCTTTCTCGCCAGCACGCTGGCCTTGTTCACGCCGGAGGTGGTGCCCCGGCTGCTGGCCGCGGCCGACAGCCCGGATCCGGATCAGCGGTACTGGGCTGCCATCGCGCTCGGATCGACCGGCGATGATCGGGCCGTGCCGACGCTGGAGCGGCTGATGGCCGGCGACCGTGGCGTGACCGTGTTCGACGGGGAGGTTCGCACCGCGGCGAAGAAGGCGCTGCGCACGCTGCGTCGCATCCAAACTGCGATCGCCGAACGAGAGGGTGCCGAAGCGCAGACCAAGGCCCGCTGACGAACGCCACTCGCCGGTGCTCGGTGGTCAGGGCCGGAGCTGCTTCCGCATGGCGTCGATCTCGGCGCTCTACTCGGGCTCGGGAGCGGGACCGGGGTCGGAGACCCGGGAAAGGCCGAGCGCCGGGCACGGGAGCGGGACCGGGGTCGGAGACCCGGGAAAGGCCGAGCGCCGGGCACGGGAGCGGGACCGGGGTCGGAGACCCGGGAAAGGCCGAGCGCCGGGCACGGGAACGGGACCGGAGTCGGAGACCCGGGGAAGGCCGAGCGCCGGGCTCGACGGGTCCGGCGAGGCCGGCGCCGCGTTCGCCTGCCACGAGGCCGCCCCGAAGGCGGTCACCGCACTGACCATCGCGATGCCGAGACCCACCTCTGTGGACCACGCCGAGAAGTGGGTGAAATCCGGGTAAATCGGGAATCGTCACCACGGCCAGCGCGAGGGCCCGGCGCGGGTCAGGCCGGCGGCGAGGCCGGCAGTCCGGCGCCGAGCACGGTCTAGGCCAGGACGGCGATCGCCTCGATGGAGATGAGCAGGTTGCGGGGCAGCTTGACGTTGGCCGGCGCCGAGCGGGCCGGCGGCGGGTCGGGCATGTGCCGGGCGTAGATGGCGTTGATGGCCGCGAAATCTTCCACGTTCGCGTAGAAGATGGTCGTCTTGACGAGCGTCGCCAGCGACGCGCCGGCGGCGGTCAGCACCGCGTCGAGGTTGCGCAGCGCCTGTTCCGTCTGCTCCTCGATGCCGTCCGGCGCGACGCCGGTGGCCGGGTCGATGCCCGCCGTGCCCGAGCAGAACACGAAGCCGTTGGCGACGATCGCCTGGCTGTAGGGACCGATCGCGGGCGGGGCGTGCTCGGTGGAGACTGCTTGCCGGATCATGATGCACCTTTCGCCGCGTGCGGTCCGGCCGTCCCGGAGCCACGCGCATTATGGGCACGATCCGGTCCAGGAACTCGACGGCTCACCCCCACCGCATCGAAGGACGTCTCTAGACTGGGACGACGCCGCGACGTATGGTGCAGAGCGGCTATGGGAGCGCTCCCATCCCCCACCGCCCGCTCCCCGGACAGACCGCTCAGCAGGAGGATCCGATGCGCCAGGCCGTGCAGGCACTCATCATCAGCGGCATGCTGCTCTCGGCGGGAGCGTGCGGCACCGCGACGAACCCCGCCCCCGGCGAGCCGGGCGTGGGGATCGGTTCGGCGACCGCGCCGCCGGCGGCCCAGCGGTCCGCCGAGGCCTCGATCAGATCCTCGTGCGAGGCGCTCGGCCAGGTGTACGGCACGAACATGGCGCCGCTGGCCGAGGCGCTCACCAAGCTGGCCGACGCCCGCAAGCAGGCCGGCGACGACAAGGCCTTCGAGCAGCAGGTGCAGCAGTCGCTGAAGGCGTTCGCCGGCGCGATCCGGCTGGCCACCCAGCACAGTCTCGACCCGGAGCTGCGGACCGACGGCAAGAAGACCGCCGACCAGTTGCAGGCCAAGGCGGCCGACGCCAAGGTGTTCAGTGAGGTCAAGACGACCGATGACGTGAACAAGGCGCTCGGCACCACCCTGCGCGAGTGGCTGTCCCCCGTCGACAAGCACTGCTCCTGAGGCACCGGGCCGGGCGCCCGACGGCGCCAGGCCCGGCTGGTCTCTCAGGTCGCCGAACAGGTCACGGCCGGTACGCCGTTGGTGCCGGTCCACGTTCCGAGGAAGCCGAAGGTCGCGCTGGCCCCGGCGGCGAGGTTGCCGTTGTAGCCGACGTTGCGGGCGGTCACGGTGGATCCGCTGCTGGTCACGGTCGCGCTCCACACCTGCGTCACCGTCTGCCCGTTCGGGAAGGCCAGGGTGACGGTCCAGTTCCCGACCGCGGCGTTCCCGGCGGTCACCCGGACCTCACCCTGGAAGCCACCGGTCCACTGACCGGCGATCGAGTAGGCGGCCACGC
Source organism: Actinoplanes sp. ATCC 53533 (assembly GCF_003947245.1). Classification (NCBI taxonomy): domain Bacteria; kingdom Bacillati; phylum Actinomycetota; class Actinomycetes; order Micromonosporales; family Micromonosporaceae; genus Actinoplanes; species Actinoplanes sp. ATCC 53533. The sequence goes on from NZ_QHHV01000006.1 coordinate 110,369, forward strand.
AGCCGCCGCCGGCCGGCGGGGTGGTGGGCGGGGTGGTCGTCGGCGGGGTGCTGGTCGGCGGCGTGGTCGGGCCGCCGAAGATGGCGGCCTCCCTGGCCGTGGCCTTGATCCCGTTCGGCCCGTTGAAGACCCGCTGGCCCCAGGTGGTGAGCTGGTTCGGATCGAAGTTGACCGTCATGTCCAGGATCGGATCGTTGTTGCCGGCCCACGACCATCCCAGGTAGCCGAGGTTGCGGGCGACCGCCTCGGCCATCAGGGTCTGGTCGTCCACCTCGCCGGCGCCGAACTGCCAGCCGAACTCGCCGATCACCAGCGGCCAGCCCTTGCTCCGGAAGGTGTCCAGGTAGGACGTGATGGACGCGGCCGTGTTGAACACCGCGTACATGTGGATGGACAGCACGGTGTTGTGCTGGCTGTCGGCGTCAAGCACGGTCTGCGCGTTGTCCCGCATGACGTAGGTCCAGTCCTGGCCCCAGTTGGGCGCGTCGACCATGAGCAGGTGCTGGAATCCGTTGCTGCGCATCTTCTGGATCGCCGCGACCGTGGCGCTGGTCCACTGGCCCGCGTTGGTGTTGCCGATCGGCTCGTTGCCGATGTTGATGCTGATGTAGTCCTCCTGGCCGACCAGCACGCTCTTGAGGCCGATCCAGTAGTTGACCGCCTGATCCAGGGTGTAGGCCGCGCCGTCCTCGCCGTACCCGGTGGTGTCGTGGTCCTCCAGGACGCAGATGAGCTTGTGCTGCTTGCAGAGCGCGATCACGTTGGCCACGTCGGCGGCGCTGTTGGCCGTCCAGCGCCCGCCGCTGAGCACGACCCGTACCGTGTTGGCGCCCTTCGCCTTGATGTCGGCGAACGAGTCGGTCTCGTTGGCGAACCAGGTGTGCTCGTGGTTGACGCCCCGCATGACGAACGTCTGGCCGCCGGACTCGACGATGTCGCGCCCGCTGACGTGCAGGCCGGTCGCGGCGTACGCGGGGCCGACGGAGAACAGGACGGCCGCGGCGGCCGCGAGAACGGCGGCGGCGAAGGTGGCGAGTCGTGACTTCATGACCTACCTCTGATCGAAGGACCTCAATGCGACGCTACGACGGGTCATCTCCGATCACAATGGGAGCGCTCCCAACGTATTGAGCTTATCCCTTCGGCATGGCAGGCGGCCGGCGCCCTGAAGGACGCCGGCCTCCCCCCAAGGCGATCAGCCGGGCAGACTTCCGGCCACGCCACGGCGGCGCGCCGAGGGCAGGGCGAGCGCGGCCACGACGGCCAGCACGGCCACCCCCGCGCAGACCCAGAAGCCGTAGGTGAAAGCGTCGTCGGTGGGCAGGCCCTGCGGCGTGGTGTGCGAGGAGATGACCGCCGCGACGACCGCCGTGCCGATGCTGCTGCCGATGGTCCGGGCGATGGTGTTGACCCCGGTGGCCTCACCGGTCTGCGCCGCGGGCACGGTGGCGATGATGGCGTTGGACATCGCCGCGAACGCCAGGCCGATGCCGGCGCCGGTGAGCACGCCGGAGGCGAGCACCTGCCAGATCGCGCCGTGCCCGAGGGCCGGCAGCGCGAACGCGACGACGACCGAGACGGCGCCGAGCACCATCGGCACCTTGGGACCGAAGCGGCGGTCCAGCAGCCCGGCCAGCGGGCCGAACACGATCATCATCAGGACGGTGGGCAGCAGGAACAGGCCCGCCTGGGACACCGACTTGCCGAAGCCGTACCCGGTCGCGGCCGGCAGTTGGAGCAGCGTCGGCACCAGCAGGAAGGTGCCGAACATCGCGAAGCCGAGGATGAGGGCGACCAGGTCGGTGGCCCACACGCCGCGGACCCGCATCAGCCGCATGTCGATCAGCGGCTCCTTCACCCGCAGCTCGACCAGGACGAACACGATCAGCGCGGCGACGCCGAGCCCGAGCAGGCCGACGGTCTTCGCCTCGCCCCAGCCCCAGGCCTGGCCCTTGCTGATCGCCAGCAGCAGTGACACCAGCGAGACCGACAGGATGCTCGCGCCGAGCACGTCGAGGCGGCCCGGCGTGCGCACCGGCGACTCCTTCATCCCGAAGACCGTGCCGAGCAGCGCGATGACGACCAGGACCAGCGGCAGCCAGAACAGCCAGTGCCAGGACAGGTGCTCCACGATCGGGCCCGCGGCCACGATGCCGACGCCGGCGCCGACCCCGAAGATCGCCGACAGCAGCCCGACGGTGACGCCGACCTTCTCCTTCGGCAGTTCGTCGCGGACGATGCCGATCGACAGCGGCAGGATCGCACCGGCCGCGCCCTGCAGCGCGCGGGCGACGATCAGCACGACCAGGTTGGGGGCCAGCGCGGCCAGCAGGGTGCCCGCGGCCAGGATGGCCAGCACCGCGATGAGCACCCGGCGCTTGCCGACCATGTCACCGAGCCGGCCGAGGATCGGCGTCAGCACCGACGCAGACAACAGGTACGCCGTGATCACCCAGCTGGCGTCCCCGGTCGAGGCGTCCAGCTCCCGCCCGATCGTGGACAGCGCCGGCGCCACCAGCGACTGCAGCACCGCGAACGCCAGGCCGCCCAGCGACAGATACAGCACCAGCAGCGTGCTGCCAGTGCCGCGGCCCGAATCCGAGGCGGAACCCGCGTCGCGCGGCTCGGAGATGGTTTGCGTCATGAGAACCCCGAAGCTAGATGTAAACACTTGCTGACTTCATCCAGTATCGGCGGGCCGGCGGCAAAGTCAACGATTGTTTACGTCACACTCGCGGGCCCGCTAGGGTGGGTAGCGGAGCGAAAGGAAGCCATGACGACGAGTACTCCGAATCCCGTGATCGGCGGCCCGGCCGGCCCACCCGGCCCGCGGCGCCGGGACGCGGCCGGCACCCAGCAGTCGCTGCTCGACGCCGCCCGGCGGCGCTTCGCCGCCGACGGGTATGCGGCCACCACCGTGCGGGACATCGCCGACGAGGCCGGCGTCAACGTGGCCCTCATCAACCGCTACTTCACGTCCAAGGAGGGCCTGTTCAAGGCCTGCCTGACCGGCGCCGCCGACGAGCTCGGCCGCACGGTCGCCGCGAACGTGACCCTCGATCAGGTGCCGGACGCCATCGCCCGGCAGCTCGCCGGGCCGCACACCGGCAAGCACCCCAGCCTGCTGGTGCTGTTGCTGCGCTCCTCGGGCGACGCCCGCGCCGACCAGATCCGGCTCGGCGTCCTGCGCTCCTTCGCCGAGCGCCTGGCGGCGACCGCCGGCCGGCTGCCCGGCGACCCCGACGACGAGCGGCTGCTGCTGCGCGCCCAGATCGCCTTGGCCGCCGCGCTCGGCATCGCCCTGCTCCGGTCCACGGCGGCGATGGAGCCGCTGGACTCGGCCGGCGAGCAGGAGCTGGTCGACCCCCTCCGCGACATGATCAACGCCCTGCTCGGGTGACGCCCCGCCGGGCGTGGCGCCCAGGCCTCAGCGCTGGACCCGTGCTCCCCCGCCGGCGGCCAGCGCGAGCACCTCCGCCTTGCCGGCCATCGACGTGTCTCCCGGGGTGGTCATGGCGAGGGCGCCGTGGGCGGCGCCGTACTCGACCGCCTCGGCCAGGGTCGCGCCGTCCAGGATCCCGAAGATCAGTCCCGCGGCGAAGGAGTCCCCACCGCCGACCCGGTCCAGGATCTCGAGGTCGGCGCGGTGGGTCGCCTCGAGCACGCCCGTCCGGGCCGACCAGGCGAGGGCACCCCAGTCGTTGCGGGTCGCCGAGCGCACCGCCCGCAGGGTCGTCGCGATGATCCGCAGACGCGGGTATTCGGCGGCCACCTTGCCGATCATCCGCGCGAACGACTCGGTCCGCAGTTCGCGCAGGCCCTCGTCGACGCCGTCCACCGGGAAGCCGAGGCAGGCGGTGAAGTCCTCCTCGTTGCCGATCATGACATCGACGTGCGGGGCGATGCCGGCGTTCACCTCCCGCGCCCGGGCGGTGCCACCGACCGCCTTCCACAGGCTGGGGCGGTAGTTGAGGTCGTAGGAGACCACGGTGCCGTGGCGGCGGGCGGCGTGCACGGCGGCCAGGGTCGTCTCCGCGGCGGTGTCCGACAGCGCGGCGAAGATCCCGCCGGTGTGCAGCCAGCGGACCCCGTCCTTACCGAACAGGTGGTCCCAGTCGACGTCCTGCGCCCGCAACTGCGAGGCGGCTGTGTGGCCGCGGTCCGAGACCCCGACGGCGCCGCGTACGCCGAAACCACGCTCGGTGAAATTGAGCCCGTTGCGGACGGCCCGGCCGACACCGTCGTACGGGATCCACCGCACGTAGCTGGTGTCGACCCCGCCGGTCAGCATGCAGTCCTCGACCAGCCGTCCCACCTCGTTGTCGGCGAGCGCGGTGACGATCGCGGTGCGCAGCCCGAAGACCCGCCGCAGCCCCCGGGCGACGTTGTATTCGCCGCCGCCCTCCGAGGCGCGGAAGGACCGGGTCGTGCGGACCCGGCCCTCGCCCGGGTCGAGGCGCAGCATCACCTCACCGAGGCTCACGGCGTCGTAGCGGCAGGACTCGGCGGACCTGAGCGGCAGAACCGGCATGGTGGACCTCTCTCAACGTCCGCGGACGGCGGCGACGGCCTGGCTGGTCAGCTCGCGTACCCGGGCGAAGTCGCCGGCCTTGATCGCGGCGCGCGGCACCATCCACGAACCGCCGACGGCCAGGACCGACGGCAGCGCGAGGTAGTCGCCGGCGTTGCCGGCGTCGATGCCCCCGGTGGGGACGAACCGCACGCCGGCGAAGGGCGCGGCCAGCGCGGCGACCGCCGCCGGCCCGCCGGAGGTGCCGGCGGGGAAGAACTTCACGGCCTCGAGACCGAGCTCGAGCGCCGCCTGGACCTCGGTCGCGGTCACGGCGCCGGGCAGCACCGGTACGCCGACAGCCCGGCACCGTTCGACCACGGCGCGCGACAGGCCGGGCGAGACGACGAACCGGGCGCCGGCCGCGACGGCGAGGTCGACCTGCTCGACCGTCAGCACCGTGCCGGCGCCGACGAGCAGGCCGCCGTGCCCGGCCAGCTCCTGGATGCCCTTGAGCGCCTCGGGCGTGCGCAAGGTGACCTCGGCGACCGGCAGCCCGCCGTCGACCAGGGCCTGGCCGAGCGGATGGGCGGCGGCCGGGTCGTCGAGCACCACCACCGGTACGAGCGCGTGGTCGCCCAGTTGCCGCCAGATCTCATGCACGGTCATCACTCCTCGTCGAGCCCGGGGGCGTTCGTCAGCAGGCCCGTCAGTGCCCCCACGGGGTCACCGCCGAGCAGGGCGCGCAGGGGCACGGCGGTCTCGGCGGCGAGCCGCGTCACGCCCGGCGCGCCGAGGATGCCGGCCCAGCCGAGCGCCGGGAACAGGTCGGTGAGCCAGCCCTGCGGATCGTGGGCGGTGAAGCTGTCGCGGACCCGCGCGAGCACCGCCGGATCGTCGCGCACCGGCAGGTCGCCCAGGACGCCGGCATATCCGGCCAGCAGGCACGCCAGGGCGACCAGGCTCAGCGGGGCGGCGCGCCCGGCGGCCCAGGCGTCGAGGACCACCGGCAGGTTCCGGGTGCGCCACTTGTCCGTCGCGTTGAGCGCGATGTCGGACAGCCGGTGCCGCAGCACGGGATTGCCGAAGCGTGCCAGGATCGCGCCGGCGAAGAGGCGCAGCTCCGCGGGGTCACCGGGCAGGCTCGGGAGCACCTCGGTGTCGAGCAGCCGCCGGGCGTAGGCTCCGGCGAGCGGGTGCCCGATGGCCTCCAGCACGGTGCGGCAGCCCAGCAGCGGCCCCACCGCGGCCAGCGCGGTGTGCGCGCCGTTGAGCACCCGGACCTTCTTCTCCCGGTACGGCCGGATGTCGGTCAGGAACTCGACGGGCAGGCCGGCGCGGTCGAGCGGGAACTCGTCGCGGATGGCGGGGTCGCCGGCGATCGCCCAGTGCCCGTACGCCTCGCCGCGGACGATGAGCCGGTCGTCGTACCCCAGGGTCTGCCTGATCTCCTCGGCCTCGTGCTCGGGCAGGCCCGGCACGATCCGGTCGACGATCGTGTCGTAGAACCGGCAGTCCTCGGCGACCCAGCGCCGGAACTCACCCTCGAGACCCGCGTCCCCGGCGTGCCGGAGCACCATCGACCGCAGGGTCGTGCCGTTGTCCTCGGTGAGCTCGCAGGGCAGGAACGACAGCGCCCGGGCGGGGTCGCCGCCGAAGTGCCGCCAGCGCTCGTAGAGCAGCGCGGTCATCTTCGCCGGGAACGAGGCGGGCGGTGCCGCCGTGAGGTCGTCGCCGGCCACGAAGGCGATGCCCGCCTCGGTGGTGTTGGAGACGACGAGGCGCAGGTCCTCGCCGCGGATCAGGGCGCGGCAGCGGTCCCAGTCCTGGTAGGCGCTGACCACCTCGCGTACGGCGGTGACCAGGGTGGTCCGGGCGACCGAGCCGTCGTCGAGGACGACGTGGAAGAGGCCGTCCTGCTCGGCCAGGCGGCCGGTCACCGGCTCCGGCCGCGGCGTGACCTTCATGACCGCGATCCCGTGCCGGAGCACGCCGGCCTCGTTGGCCTGGTGCACCATCAGGTCGGCGAACGCGCGCAGGAAGTTGCCGGCACCGATCTGCAGGATCCGCACGGGCAGCTCGGCGCGAGACGTGCTCGCGCTGCTGAGGGCGCGCAGCTCTTGCCTGGCCAAGGTCACGTGATTCCTCTCCGTGGCACGTGGACGGCGCATCGACTGCGTGCGATGATACAGAGTGAAAACGTTCCCGCAACTTTTCACAACCGGTTGAGGAAGCCCCATGCCCGACCAGCTTCTGCCTGACCAGCTTCTGCCCGACCCGCTCACGGAACACGCCCTGTTGCTGGGCGCCGACGACGACGTCGCGGTGGCGCTGCGGGATCTGGCGCCGGGCCTGGCGCTGCGGCACGGCGATCTCGCGCTGACCGTCTCGGCCCCGGTGCCGCAAGGCCACAAGGTCGCGGTGCGCGGGCTCCCACCCGGCTCGCGGGTGCACAAGTACGGCCAGACGATCGGCCGCACGACCCGCGAGGTGCGCCCGGGCGACCACGTGCACACCCACAACCTGGCCATGGACTCCGTCGACCACGCGTACGAGTTCGGCACGGCCCGGGTGACGATCCCCCCGGCCCGGCGCGGACGCACCTTCGAAGGTTTCGTCCGCGCGGACGGCTCGGTCGGCACCCGCAACTACGTCGGCATCCTGACCTCGGTCAACTGCTCCGCGTCGACGGCACGCATGATCGCCGACCAGTTCCGCGGCCCGGCGCTGGAGGCGTACCCGGGCGTCGACGGCGTCGTCGCGCTCACCCACGACTCGGGCTGCGGGCTGGTGCCCACCAGCGACGGCGGCCTGCTGCTGCAGCGCACCCTGCGCGGATATGCCGGCCACCCGAACATCGGCGCGCTCCTGGTGCTGGGGCTGGGCTGCGAGATGATCGCCCCGGAGACCCTGGCCGGCGGCCCGCACGCCGCGGACACCCTGGTCGAGCAACTGGTCATCCAGGAGCAGGGCGGCATCCGCGCCACGGTCCGCGCCGGGGTCGAGGCGGTCCGAGGGCTGCTGGAGCAGGTGGCGCTGCGCCGGCGGCAGACCGTGCCGGCGTCGGCGCTGGTGCTCGGGCTCAACTGCGGCGGCTCCGACGGATATTCCGGGATCACCGCCAATCCCGCCCTCGGCCGCGCCTCGGACCTGCTGGTGGCCCAGGGCGCGACCACGATCCTGGCGGAGACGCCCGAGGTCTTCGGCGCGGAACACCTGCTCACCCGGCGCGCGGTCAGCCGGGAGGTCGGCCAGCGCCTGCTCGACCGGATCCAGTGGTGGCACGGCTATCTGCGGGCCGGCGGCGGCACGCTGGACAACAACCCGTCGCCGGGCAACAAGGCCGGCGGCCTGACCACCATCCTGGAGAAGTCACTGGGCGCGGTCGCGAAGGGCGGCACCGCCGAACTGGTGGCGGTCTACGAGTACGCCGAGCGGGTGACCGCCACCGGTTTCACCTTCATGGACACCCCGGGCTACGACCCGGTCTCGGTCACCGGGCTCGTCGCCGGCGGCGCGAACGTCGTCTGCTTCACCACCGGGCGGGGCTCGGTGCTCGGCACGAAACCGGTCCCGTGCATCAAGATCGCGACGAACACGGCGATGTACGAGCGCATGCGCGACGACATGGACCTCAACGCCGGCGGCATCGCCGACGGCAGCACCACGATCGAAGAACTGGGCGACGAGATCCTGCAGGCCGTCCTCGACGTGGCGTCCGGGCGCCCGACCGTCAGCGAGGAGCTCGACCTGGGCCGCGACGAGTTCGTGCCGTGGCAACTGGGCGCGGTGACCTGAGCCCTTCCGGTCAGGGCGGTGCGACCCCGGAGGAGGCCCGCACGACCAGGCTGGTGGCCAGCGTGACCTCCGGCTCCCGCGGTGCGCCCGTACGCCGGGGTGATCCGTCCGTGCCGCCGATCCGGCGCAGCAGCAACTCCAGGGCGGCCGCGCCGGCCTTGCCCTTGGGCACCGCGACGGTTGTCAGCGGCGGGTGGCTCATCGCGGCCAGGCTGATGTCGTCGTAGCCCACCACCGAGATCCGTTCCGGCACGGCGACCCCCCGCGCGGCGAGCCGGTGCAGCAGGCCGATGGCGACCAGGTCGTTGTAGGCGAGCACCGCGGTGGCCGGGCCGGCGAGCACGAGATCACCGGCGAGCACGCCGCCCTGGAAGGTGGGCGCCACCGAACCCAGCCGGAGGATCTCGATGTCGCCGCCGGCGGTGAGCTCCGCGAGCGCGGCCAGCCGCTGCTGGCCGGCCCAGGAGTCCTCCGGACCGGCGACGAAGGCGACACACCGGTGCCCGAGCGCCCTCAGGTGCCCGATGGCCTGCCGGGTGCCGTCCGCGATGTCGCCGGCCACCGACAGCATCCCGGGCACCCGGCGGTGCACCAGCACCGTCGACTCCGGGTCCGCCACCTCCCGCAGGTCGTCGTCCCCGGCGCGCGGCGAGCAGAGCAGGACCCCGTCGGTGTTGCGGCCCAGCGTCGCGATCGCCTCGAGCTCGGCCGCGACGTCCTCGTCGGTGTCGCTGATGAACACGCCGCAGTTGACGGACCTGGCCCGCGCCGTCACGCCCTTGGCGACGTCGGCGAAGAACGGGTTACGCAGGTCCGGCACGATCAGGCCGAGGTTGCCGGTGCGGCCGGTGATCAGCCCCTGCGCCGCCCGGTTGGGCTGGTAGCCGAGGCGTTCCGCCGCCGCCAGCACGCTCTCGCGCGTCGCGGGGCTGACCCGGCCGCCGGTGAGCGCCCGCGACACCGTGGAGACCGAGACGCCGGCCGCGCTCGCGACGTCATGCACGGTCGTGCGCACGCGCGCCTCTCCCTCATCGCCCAGGCCGCCTCCACTGGGCGGTGCTCCGCCGCCAGCATAGCGAGGGCGCGGGCCCGCCTGACCGCTCCTGCAACATTCCCGCATACGTTTGCAAACCTGACGCCTTGTCGGACCTCAGACAGCAGATCTGGCCATTCGGCTGCATTCCCGAGTCCATTGCGGACCTGTCCTCCCGGCACCATTCGAAGGCGGCTAGCCTGCACGAGAAGCTCACCGAGTATCGCCCTCGTCGCTGCGGGTCATGCCGTGTCCTCGCCGCCGCGATGGGGACACACACACCCACAAGTGACCTGGGAGGGTAAGTGCGCAAATTAGCCATTCCCGCGGCAGTGTTGCTGCTCGTGACGCTGGCCGCGTCACCGGCGGCCGCCGTCGACACCGTCAACAGCAAGAAGATCCGCGACGCCGTCACGGTCAGCGGCATTCTCGGCCACGAACGGGCCCTGCAGCGCATCGCCAACAACAACGGCGGCACCCGCGCCTCCGGCACGCCCGGCTACGCGGCGTCCGCGGCCTACGTGAAGAACACCCTCAAGGCGGCCGGCTACAAGGTCAAGGAGCAGGAGTTCACGTTCCCGTTCTTCCGGGAGCTGGCTCCCGCCACGCTGGCGCAGGTCACGCCGACACCCACCACGTACCAGACGGGCACGTACCCCTTCTCCGGCAGCGGCACGGTCACCGGCACCGTCGTGCCGACCAATGACGTGCTGATCCCGCCGCCGGCCACCCCCGGCTCGACCTCGGGCTGCGAGGCCGCCGACTTCCCGCCGGCACCCGCGGGACCGTCGATCGCGCTCATCCAGCGCGGCACCTGCTTCTTCGAGGTCAAGGCCGCCAACGCCGTGGCCGCCGGCTACGACGCCGTGATCTTCTTCAACGAGGGTCAGCCCGGCCGCGACGGCCTGTTCATCGGCACCCTCGGGCGCGCCTTCGGCATTCCGGTCGTCGGCGTGAGCTTCGCCGACGGGGCGGCCCTGTACGCCGCCACCCAGGCCGGGCCGGTCACCGCCCGGGTGACGACCTCCACCGTCACCGACGATGCCGCGAAGACCACCAACGTCATCGCCGACACCTCCGGCGGCGACCCGAACAAGGTCGTGGTCGTCGGCGCGCACCTCGACTCGGTCGTGGCGGGCCCCGGCATCAACGACAACGGCAGCGGCACGGCCGCGATCCTCGAGATCGCCGAGCAGATGGCGGCGCTGAAGGTCAAGCCGAGGCAGAAGGTCCGCTTCGCGTTCTGGGGCGCCGAGGAGGCCAACCTGCTCGGCTCCGAGCACTACGTCGCCAACCTCAGTGACACCGAGCTCGGCAAGATCTACGCCAACCTCAACTTCGACATGCTCGGCTCCCCGAACTATGTCCGGTTCGTCTACGACGGCGACGGTTCCGGGGCCGGCGACGCCGGTCCGCCCGGCTCCGACCAGATCGAGGCCGTCTTCAACAACTACTTCGCGAGTCAGAACCTGGCCTCGGAACCGACCGAGTTCAACGGCCGCTCCGACTACGGCCCGTTCATCGCGGTCGGCATCCCGGCCGGCGGCCTGTTCAGCGGCGCCGAGGGCATCAAGACCCCCGCGCAGGCGGCGGTCTACGGCGGCACCGCCGGCGCGCCGTACGACCCGTGCTACCACGCGGCGTGCGACACCACCAACAACCTCAACACCGCCGCCCTCCACGAGCTGGGCGACGCGGCGACCCACGCCGTCTACACCCTCGCGGTCACCAAGACCGGCCTGTTCCCGGACGGCAGCCTCAGGGCCGCCCGGAAGGCAGCCCCGGACTTCGACTACAAGGGACCGCACGCGCTCCGCTGACACCGACCGGGGTGGTGCGCCAAGCACCACCCCGGCCCGGGCTCTCAGTCGCTCAGGGTGCGGGGGCGAAGACCATGATGCCCAGGCACATCTCGTCGCTCGTGCCCTCGCCCCACACCACGTACCGCGGCGGCAGCGACTTGAGCTGCGGCAACTGCTTGCGCAGCGTCGCGTCGTGGGTGCAGGTGACGCGCACGGTGTCGTCCTTGCCGACGGCGATGGGTTCGGCGAGGGTGTTGAGCGCCTGGTTGTCGAAGTTGTACTCCGGCACGTCGATGACGGTGCGCGCCTTCGCCGTACCCGGATTGATCTCGACCTTGATCGCGCGGCCGAGCAGGTGCATGTGACCGGCCGCCATATAGATCGTGCCGGCCTGGCGCACCGGCTGGTCGCAATGCTGGGTGTTGCCGGCGACCGGCGGGGCGCCGGCGTTGCACATCTGGTTGAGCTGCTGGACGGCCTCGCCGGACTCCGCGCCGAAGCGCTTGGCGACGTCCGCGACGGCGGCGGCGCGATCGCAGAGCGGGCCGGTGCCGCCGGCTTCGCAGGGCAACTCGATCGGCGCCATCGCCAGCGCGGTCTCCAGCGCCTTCAACGGCGTCGCGCCGTCCGCGATCCGCATCTGGATGCCGGACTGGTCGGAGGCCTTGGCCTTGTCGGCGATGCCGAGCAGGTTGTAGTGCACCTGCATCACGAGCTTGCTGCCCGGCGGCATCTCGAAGCCGAAGCCGGCCGGCATCACCGTCTCGCCGGCGCCGGGCGCCCAGTGCGCGACCCAGGCCGTGTCGCCCTGCACCCCGGCGTCGCCGAAGCAGGTCCAGCCCTCGCCGGGCGACTCGGCGTCGACGTTCGCGGCGGTCTTGGCCTGCTCCGGGCTCAGCCGGTAGAAGATCGCGTGGTGGACGATGTCGGCGTTCTGCGGCAGGAATCGGCTGCCGGTCAGGTACGCGGACTCGGTCAGCTTCGGATCGACGACGAAGCACCGGTATTCATCGGTGCCGCCGCTCGGCGCCGCCGGCGTGTACGGCCGCGGGAGCGCGAGGTCGACGAACCGTTCACCCGTCCGCAGCGCCTGGGGCGGCGCCGGGGACGAGGCGCTGTGCGAGCCATGCGGACCGGCACTCGCCGCCGCGGCACCGTTCGCGCCGTCCGGGGAGGTGACCCCCTCCGATCCGCAGGCCGTGACGAGCAGCAGGGCACCGAGGGTGGCGCCGGCGCCGAGGGTGAGTCGCTTGAATTCCATGACTGCCTTCCGGTGGGCCAGATGTGCGGCCGGTTCATCATCTCCATAACAGACACCGGAGGCCCATCCGGGATAACCCGGAAATAGCCCCCCTTTCGATCAAGGACCGCTCCCATATAGCGTCATCTATATGACGCCTCCGGCCCGCATCACCGTGGCGCTCGCCCTGAGCGCCGCCGCCGTCCTCACCCCCACGGCCGGCGCCGCGGCGGTGCCGGCCACCGCCGGAGCCGTCGCCGTGTTCACCCGGCTGGGCCAGTGGCCGACGGGCTACGTCGGCAGCATCACGGTCCGCAACGACTCCGCGGCCACGGTGGACGGTTGGCGCGTCGAGTTCGACCTCGCCGCCGGCACCAGCGTCACCAGTTCGCACAGCGGCGTGTTCACCCGGGCCGGCGACCACTACGCCGTGACGAACGAGAGCTGGAACGCGCGCCTGGCGCCCGGTTCGTCGGCGACGTTCGGGTGGGTGGCCGACGGGCAGGGCACACCGGCGAACTGCACGCTGAACGGCGCCGAGTGCGCCGGGGTGCCGGCGGACCACACCGCGCCCAGCCGTCCCGGGCCGCTCGTCTTCGACATCAGCGCCGGCCTCACCATCACCTGGGCACCGTCGACCGACGACCGGGGCCCGGTGAGTTACGAGGTGTCGGAGAGCCAGGTGCCGCGCGCCACGGTCACCGACACCCGGTACGTCTACTCGAACGGCGCGACCCTGCCGCCCCGGATCTACATCTTCGCCGTTCGCGCGGTGGACGCGGCCGGCAACGTCTCGCCGTTCTCCTACCAGTCGCTCGGGCGGATCTGGCGCGGCGACGAGGTGCCGCCCGCGCCGACCGGCCTGCGGGTGGACACCCCGGCCCCGGGCCTGCTGCGGCTGTCCTGGACGGCGCCGGCCATGCCGTCGCCGTTCGCCACGCCCCCGATCGCCGGATACGAGGTCTCCGTCGACGGGCAACCGGCCGGCCAGGTCGGCGGCACCTCGATGATCATCCAGGCGCCGCCGGGCGGCGGTCACACCCTCGGGGTACGGAGCCTCAACGCCGTCGACAACTTCTCCGGCGTGGCGGAGGTGCCCTACCCGGCGGGCGGTTAGCTCACCCCGCGCCGGTCCTCGTCGAGCGCGCCGGCGAGCTCCGCCGGCGCGCGCATCCGCCAGGCGTCGGTCACCAGTTCGCTCAGCCGCTCGACGCCGACCTCGGCCAGGCGCAGCATGACCAGGGGCAGGCCGTCGTATCCGGGCGTGGTGAAGAAGACGGCGGGCTCGCCGAGCAGCAGCGCCTGCTTCTCGGCCTCGTCGCCCACGAACAACACCGCGACGTCGGTACGGATCAGCCGCGGCTGGCCGGGCCGGCGCTCGGGGTAGGACCAGACGAAACCCTTGCCACCCACCCGGAAGTCGAAGCCGTCGCTCGCGATCTCCACGACCTGCGGCAGGGCCAGCGCCAGACGGCGGACATCCTCAGCATCAGCCATGGGCCGAGGCTACGCGGCGGGGAACACCCCCGGAAGTTTCGGGGTACTGATTGACACATCTCAATACCTGCCCAACACTGGCGGGATCAGTATGGGAGCGCTTCCACGGTCCGCGGACCGGAAGTTTCGGAATTCCAGAGGCCGGCGATCACCGCTTCCGCCATCCACCGGAAGGAGAGCCCGAGTGACCACCAGCTCTTCTCGCTCAAGCATCCGTTCGACGGTCGTCGCGCTGGCGATAGCGGCGCTGACGGTCGCCGGAGCGGCGTCTCTGGTGCCCGGAACTGCTCCCGCCGAGGCCGCCGCCCTGGCCGCCGGCGTGGAGGACGAGGGTGCCGGCTGTGCCGTTCCCAGCCTGCCCGACGCCGGTTCCCTGCCCACCATCGCCAAGCTCCCCGACCCCTTCACGAGGCTCAACGGCACGCGCATCGCGACCACCGCCGACTGGCAGTGCCGGCGCGCGGAGATCAAGAAACTGGCGGAGAAGTTCGTCTACGGCGAGAAGCCCACGAAGCCCACGAGCGTCACGGGGACCGTCTCGAGCACCGCCATCACCGTGAACGTGACGCACAACGGCCGAAGCTCCAGCTTCTCCGCCGGCGTCCAGCTGCCCAGCGGCACCGGGCCCTTCCCGGCCGTCGTCGTCCTGGGCGGATTCGGCGCCGACACGGCGACCATCAGGGCCGCCGGCGCGGCCGTCATCACCTATGACCCGTACGCGGTCGGCAAGGAGGGCACGCCCCGCACCAACAAGCAGGGTGCGTTCTACAGCGTCTACGGCTCCTCCAGCAGCACCGGGCTGCTCATGGCCTGGGCCTGGGGCGTCAGCCGCATCATCGACGTCATCGAGCAGGCGAACGGCGGCATCCTCAGGGCCGACGCGACCGGCGTCACCGGCTGCTCCCGCTTCGGCAAGGGCGCCTTCGTCATCGGCGCGTTCGACCAGCGCATCGCCCTGACCATGCCGATCGAATCGGGCAGCGCCGGGGCCCCGATCTTCCGCGGCATCCCCGGCGAGGGCGCCCAGAGCCTGAGCAGCGCCTACGGGGAGCAGCCGTGGCTCGGCGACGCCTTCGGCTCGTTCACCGGCAGCCCGGCCCGGCTGCCGGTCGACACCCACGAGATGGTCGCCATGGTCGCGCCGCGCGGACTGTTCATCATGGACAATCCGCACATCGCCAACCTGGGACCCAGATCCGCGAGCGTGGCGGCGCTGGGCGGCGCGGAGGTCTACCGGGCCCTCGGCGCGGGCGACAACATCACCTACTGGTCCGACATCCAGGACGGCAGCCACTGCGCCAACCGGGCCGAATGGCGGGTGCCCCTGCAGCAGCACATCCAGAAGTACCTGCTGAGGACGGGCAACGCCGCCGGCGCGATCAGGATCTCCAGCAGGGCGGCCGGCAACCTGGCGGAATGGCGGGACTGGCAGACCCCGGTCCTCGGATCGAGCCCGCCCACCTCCACCCCGCCGACCTCGCAACCACCGACCTCGCAACCACCGACCTCGCAGCCACCCACGTCGCAGCCGCCGGGTAGTGGTTGCACCGCGACGGTGTCGGTCAACGGGTGGAACGGCGGATTCGTGGCGACCGTCAAGGTCACGGCCGGCGCATCGGGGATCAACGCCTGGAACGTCGGCCTGAACCTGCCCGCCGGCGCCACCGTCACCGGCACCTGGAACGCGAACCGGACCGGCACGAGCGGCGCCGTCCAGTTCTCGAACGTCGACTACAACGGGAAGATCGGCGCCGGCCAGTCCACGGAATTCGGCTTCCAGGCAACCGGCCCCAGCGGCGGCATGACCCCCACCTGCGGCGCCGGCTGATGCCCCCAGCCGACCGGACACTGTCGATGATCGAGAGCGGACGACGGGATTCGAACCCGCGACCCTCACCTTGGCAAGGTGATGCGCTACCAGCTGCGCTACGTCCGCTTGTCCCTCCGGCACGATCCCGGCGACGGAGGAAATACTAGCAAATCCCCCTCCGGCCGAACAGCCGGAGGGGGTGCCGGGTCGCTGCCGCCCGTCGGCACGGGCCTCCCGGCGAACAGCCGGCGGGACCGGTCAGCCCTGGTCGAGGCCCAGCCCGCGCAGCACGCCGGCGACCCGGTCGCTCTCCTGAGCGATGAAGGCCGCGAACGCCTCGCCGCTCAGGTGCGCCGCCGTCCAGCCGAAGCGGGCCCGCGCGGCGGCCCAGGGCGCCGAGGCGTCCAGCGCCGCGACCATCGCCCGGAGCCCCGCGGCGTCCGCCGCGGACAGGCCCGGCGGGCCGACCAGGCCACGCCAGTTGTTGAACACGACGTCCAGGCCGGCGGAGCGGATCGTCGGCGCCGCCACCTGGCTGACGGTCTCCTCGCTGGTGACCGCGAGCGCGCGCAGCTGGCCCGAGGCGATCTGGTCGGCGTACTCGCTCAGCCCGGACATCGCGAACGCCACCTCGCGGCCGAGGACCGCGGCGAGCAGGTCACCGCCGCCGTCGTGCCGGCGGTAGGCCACCCGGGCCGGCGGCAGCCCGGCCGCCTCGGCCAGCAGCATGATGGCCAGGTGGTCGGGTCCGCCGATCGAGGACCCACCGCCGGCCGGGACCCCCGCCGGATCGGCACGCCAGGCCTCGATCAGCTCGTCGAGGGAGCCGTACGGGGAATCGCGGCGCACCACGACGATCGACGGCTCCTGCACCAGCCGGGCGATCGCCGTGGTGTCGGCCAGCGTCACCTCGGCGTTCGTGGCGATCTCGGCGCCGACCAGCCCCAGGCCCATGAGCATCACCAGCAGGCCGTTGCCCCGCTCGTACGCCAGCCGGCGCAGGCCGACCACTCCCCCGGCGCCGGGCAGGTTGAACACCTCGACGCCGCGGGCTATGCCGCCGCTGTCCAGCACGCTGGCCAGTACCCGGGCCGTGATGTCGTAGCCGCTGCCCGGCGGATTGGGCACCATGATCCGCAGATCTGCCGCCGGGGTGGTGCACCCCGCCAGGGCGGCGGCGAGCGCGCCGCCGAACAGGGAACGCCTTCGCATCCCCCCAGTCTGGCGCAGCGCACCGGATCAGCGCAGGATGCTCTTCCATGAGACACCGGCTCTCCCTGGCCGGCCAGTTGCTCGCCCTGCAACTGGCCATCGTGCTGCTCGTCGTCGGGGCGGTCGCGGCCGTGTCCATCGCCGAGGCGGACGCCGCGTTCCGCCGGGTCGAGGGCGAGCGGCTGCGTTCGGTCGGCGAGAACGCGGCCATCAACCGCACCGTACGGCTGGGCCTGGGCAATCCGCTCGGCCGCGACGCCCTCGAAACGGTGGCCGAGAGCGCCCGCGCGGTGTCCGGCGCCTCGTACGTGGTCGTCACCGACGCCGCCGGCACCATCGTCACCGGGCCGGACGCCGGGCGGACCGCGCCGATGGCCGGCAGCCCGGCCCTCACCGGGCGCTCCTGGGTCGGTGTCATCTCCGGCGGCAGCAAGGCCCTGGTCGCCCACGTCCCGGTGCTGGACGAGCAGGACGGGCACTTCATCGGGCTGATCATCGTGGGCCGCACCTATCCGACCCTGTCCGACCAGCTCAGCAGCGCCCTGACGAACCTGCTCACCTACCTCGTGCTGGGCGCGGCGCTCGGCGTCGGCGGCTCCCTGCTGCTCGCGCGGCGGGTGAAACGGCAGACCCTGGGCCTGGAGCCACGCGAGATCACCGGCCTGGTCGAGCACCGCGAGGCGATGCTGCACGGCATCAAGGAGGGGGTGATCGGCACCGACGCGGCGCACCGGGTGACCCTGGTCAACGACGAGGCGATCCGGCTGCTCGGGTTGCGCCCCGACGCGGTCGGCCGCTCGCTGCTCGACCAGGGCTTCGAGCCGGCGCTGCTGGACGTGCTCACCGGCCGGTCGGAGGGGGTCGACCAGGTGGTGCTCAGCGACGACCGGGTGGTGGTGCTGAACAGGCAGCCGGTCGTCATGCGCGGGCGCGCCGCCGGGTCGGTGACGACGCTGCGGGACCGCACCGAGCTGACCGTGCTGCGCCGCGAACTGGACGCCAGCCGGCACACCACCGACACCCTGCGGGCGCAGGCGCACGAGTTCGTGAACCGGCTGCACACCATCTCCGGCCTGGTAGAACTGGGTGAGCACGAGGAGGTTGTGCGCTACATCACCCGAACCAGCGAGCTGCACGAGAACCTGGACCGGGCGGTCACCGGGGTGATCCGGGATCCGGCGCTGGCGGCGCTGCTGATCGCGAAGGCCAGCCTCGCGGCCGAGCAGGGCGTGTCCCTGACCATCGCCGAGGGCACGGACCTGCCGCCGGTGGACGACCGACTGTCGGCCGACCTGGTCACCGTGGTCGGCAACCTGGTGGACAACGCCTTCGACGCGGCGGGCCCGGGCGGGTCCATTACCGTGAAGGTGGCGACGGTGCCGGTGGACGAGACCGGCGGGACCGACGAGATCGGCGAGGTTGTCGTGACCGTGACCGACTCCGGGCCCGGCGTCGAGCCGGCGCTGGCCGACCGGGTGTTCCAGCAGGGCTGGAGCACCAAGGACCAGACCGACGGCCACCACGGCCTCGGCCTGGCGATGATCCGGCTGATCAGCGTGCACCGGGGCGGCGGCGTCGAGGTGGACGGCTCGACGTTCACCGCCCGCCTGCCGCTGCAGAGAGAGGTCGTGCCGTGATCCGGGTCCTGGTGGTCGACGACGACTTCATGGTGGCCAAGGTGCACCGCGGATTCGTCGACCGCGTCCCCGGCTTCACCACGGTCGGTGTCGCGCACACCGGCGCGGACGCGCTCGCCCAGATCGACGCGGTCCGGCCGGACCTGGTGCTGCTCGACATCTACCTGCCCGACATCACCGGGCTGGAGGTGCTGCGCCGGCTGCGGGAGGGCGGCGACGGCGGCCCGGACGTGCTCGCGGTCACCGCGGCCCGCGACGTCTCGACGGTACGGTCGGCGCTGCGTGGCGGCGTCGTGCACTACGTCCTCAAGCCGTTCAGCTTCGACGTGCTGCGCGACCGGCTGGAACGGTACGCGGCGGTGCACGGCCGGCTCGCGCTCGCCACCGACGTGGGCCAGCCGGACGTGGACCAGTTGTTCGTCACGCTGCGAACCTCCAGCGCGCCGATGCCGAAGGGCCTCACCGCGGACACCTCGCGGCTGATCGCGAACGCGATGCGCGACTGCCCGGACGACCTGTCCGCCGAGGAATGCGCCGAGCGGATCGGCCTGTCCCGGGTGAGCACCCGCCGCTATCTGGAACACTTCGTCACCGCGGGAAAGGCCGAGGTCCGGCTCCGGTACGGCTCGGCGGGCCGGCCGCAGCGCCGCTACCGCTGGATCGCCTGAGTCTCGCTACTGGCCGAAGATGACGTCGGCGCACCAGTAGTAGACCTGGTCGGCGTGCCCGGCCTCCCAGACGGTGTAGACGATGTGCCGGCCGGTCAGGCCCGGTGCGCTCACCGGGATCTTCACGGACACCCCGCCCAGCACCGGGTCGGTGGTGGTCTCGCCGGCGCCCGGTGCGACCGGCCCGGTGTCCTTGAGCAGGATGAGATCGCTCCAGGCCAGCCGCTGGGTCACCGGGTCGAAGCCCTGCCGGCTCACATACACCCTGAAATACTTGGCGCCGTGCCGGGCCTGGTCGTGCGCCACCACAGTGAAAGCGGCCGGGTTGGCGAACCTCGTCGCGGTCCAGTTGCCCGGCGTGTCCAGCGCCGAGTACCGGGTGCCGCCGGTGTTGCCGGCGCTGCACAACGTCCCGTTCGGGACCGCGGCCTGGTGGTTGCCCTGGACGTTCTCCCGGTAGAGACCGTTCCAGTTCCACATCGCGGTGGTGTCGGCCTGCCAGGCCTGCCAGCACATCGGATCGACGGTGGCCATCACCGGGTTCTGGAAATCGCTGCCCCACCTCTTCCAGCAGCCGTAGTTGCGGGACGCGGGGTCGATCGTCGAACCATGAGCGAACGCGCCGTCGACGAGCGCGGTCGAGAACAGCAACACGGCGGCCACCGCGACGGTGAGCGCGCGCGCCGAGCGTTTGCGGATCGGGGATGACATGGTGCCTCCAGCACTCGATATCGGGGATCGACATGCCCGGGCGCACCTTGCGGGAACGGGGCGGCGCCGAGGGACCCGGGCGCCGCGCTGAAGACACGCGTGGGCATGAACGGACGGTTGCCCGGGAGTTTCGCCCTCTCCCGGACCGGCCTTCGGCTCCACGGCGGTCCCTCCCCGACGGCTCGCAGACTCCATTGATATCTGTCAATGAAAAGGAGGGGTGGTTCGACGGTCGTGAAGGTTGTCGTACGGGTGGTCTAGCTTTCAGACTCCACTGTCGAACATGGGAGCTGTCGTGCGTGCGTTCGTGTTGCCGGATGAGGACACCTGGGTGGTACCCGCGTTCTGGCGCCAGGAGGTGCACCCGCGCCGGGGCGGCTGTCCCGGCCCGGCACGGGTCGTCCCACCCGACGCGACCGAGCGGCTGCGCGACTGGCTGAGATCCGAGAAGGTGGCCAAGTCACTGCGGCGGATGACGTCGGAACGCGACGTCATCTACGACCCGGTGCTGCAGGCCGAGGGCTGGCGCTACCTGAGCGACTGGCAGTCCTCCGACGATCCGGGCGCCGAGGCGAGCGTGCTCGGGGCCGCGGTGGCCACCCTGCTCACCCGCTGCCACGTCACCGACGCGGAATATCTCGTCGACGTGTGGGTGTCCCGGTTCGGCATCGAGTTCGCAGTCCGGGTCGTCGGCGAGCTGGCCGGCATCATCGCGGCCAGTTCGCTCTGGTCGGTCGACCCCACCGCCGAGAAGACGTACGAGTCTCTCTGGCGTGGGGAGGATCTGAGGAGTCTCTACCGGGTGGCCCGGGCCCTGCGGTCGCATCTCGCGGTGGCGACCGACGACGACTACGAGCGGGCCTGCGAGATCCTCGGCGGCTATCGCACCTCACCGGTCGGCCGGATAACGACGTCATACCTGGTGCCGACGCAGGTGGGATGGGTCGACGACGACTGTGCCGCGGCCGCGGGCTGGTCCACCGACCGGGAACGCGGCGCGGAGTCCGGCTGGGGCGATGAACGGAGCATGAGCGCGATCCTGCTGCACGCCGCCAGCTCGGTCCGCCACCTCGAGTTGTTGCGGGGCACCATCACGTCGTCCTTGCTGGGCTACCGCTCGCTGTCGGACGTGGGCACCGTCCTCGACGGGGTCGGGCCGGCCGCCGCGCCGATCCTGCTCGGGCCGTTCTATCTCCAGCTGCTGTGGCTGCACGACTCGAACTTCTCATCCTCCGAGCGGTTCGGGCCGGAAGGGCTGCGGTTGCTCGCGGAGATCCCGACCGACGACGCGTTCCGGCTGATGTGCCGGGACACCGTCGGCGCGCTCCGGATCCGCCTGGCCGCGCTCCTGAAATCCGGCATGATCACCCGATATCCGGTACGGGCGCTGCGGATCCTCGCCGAGCTCGAAGCGGCCGAGCCGGCGACGTTCAACGACAAGTACGGTCGCCCCGGGGTGACCAATCCGCACGAGTCGGCGGTATACAAAGACCTGCTGGGCACCCAGGTGCTGGCCGAGCCACGCCTGGTCCCGGCCGCGGCCGGGGTGCTGCCGGCCCCGGTGCTGGCCCGCGCGCGGGAGATCGTGGCCAGCGGCGGCGCGGGGATCGGCACAGGCCTGGTCGACCTGCTGGACAGCCACGCCAAGACCCCCTACTACCGGCTGCTCGAGAGCGCCGAGGACGAGAAGAGAGCGATCGCGGCGCTGGCCGCGGTGCCGACCGATGAGGCGCTCGGCCACCTGGTCGACAGGGTGGAGCGCAAATACTTCCGCCCCGCCCTGCTGACCGTGGCCAAGCGTGATCCCCAGCGCGCGTTGCGGGTCCTCATCGCCAAGACGGCCAAGAAGCAAGCGACCGAGGCACCGGAGACCCTGGTGGAGTTGCTGCGCAACCACGTGCTCGCCTACCCGGAGGCGGTCGCCGAGGCGCTGCCGGCCCTCGACGCGCCGGCCCGGGCCCGGGTGGAGGCCATCCTCGCGAGCGTCGCAGGGCCCACCGCGCAGCAGCAGCCGGGTGCGACCCCGCCGGTGCTCGCCGGTCCCCCGCGAGGCCCGAACGGCAAGCCGATGCGGGTCCCCGACCTGCCGGAGTGGCTGGTCCTGCCGACCCTGCCCGCGATCAGCCCGCGAGACGGCGGCCCGGCGCTCCCCCAGGACGCGGCGCGGCAGTTGGCCGCGCTGCTCGCCGTGTCGAAGATCGCGGCGCCCCACCCCGGGATCGCCGAGGTACGGGCACACTGCGAGCCGCACAGCCTCGCCGTCTTCGCCTGGGCGGTCTTCGAGCAGTGGCAGGCCGCGGAATATCCGGCGAAGCACCAGCTCGCGATGGTGGCGCTGGCGCTGCTCGGTGACGACACCACCGTCCCCGCGCTGACCGCGCTCTTCCCGTCCTGGGCGAAGGGCAGCAGCGTGCGGGTGCGCACGGGCATGGACGTCCTCGCCGCGATCGGATCCGACGTCGCGCTGACGCATCTGCACCGGCTGGCGCGCAAGGCGGAGACCAAGGGTTTCCGCGCGCAGGCCGAGCAGCGCCTCGGCTGGGTCGGCGAGGCGAGGGGCCTGAGCCCCGAGCAATTAGCCGATCAGATCGTGCCGGATCTGGGCCTCGACGCCGACGGCCGGACGACTGTCGACTACGGGCCGCGGCAGTTCACCGTCGGCTTCGACGAGCAGTTCGCGCCGCGCTTCACCGACCAGCACGGCGCGCCGCTCGCCCGACTGCCCAGGCCGGTCGCCACCGACGACCAGGAGCTGGCCCCGGCCGCCTACCGACGGTTCGCCGAGCTGAAGAAGGACGTGCGGTCCGTCGCCGGGGAGCGGATCCGGGCCCTCGAACAGGCGATGGTCATGGGCCGGCGCTGGACCGGGGCGGAATTCCAGCGCCTGCTCGTGCGGCACCCCCTGGTGTGGCAGCTGGTGCGGCGGCTGCTGTGGGCGACCTTCGACGAGCGGGGCGGGGTCGCGACGCTCTTCCGGGCGGCCGAGGACCGCACCTTCGCCGACATCGACGACAAGACCCTGGCCCTCGACGACGCCGCAACGGTCGGGCTGGCACACCCCTGGCACTTCACGGCCGACCGGCCCGCCTGGGCGGAGATCTTCGCCGACTACGAGATCATCCAGCCGTTCGCGCAGCTGAGCCGGGAGGTGTTCAGCCTGGCCACAACCGACCCCGGTTCCTTCGCCGGCAGCAGCACCGAGGGCCGGAAGCTGTTCATGCTGACCGCCCGGGGCTGGCGATTCAGCCAGGGCCACGACGCGGTGCTGCGGTCCTGGCCCGAAAACCGAACCGTCGAGATCGGGTTCGCGCCCGGCTACCACTGGCAGGAGCCGGAACAACAGGCCAAGCAACTAGCCCGGATCCGGGTGTGGACCACCACCCTGTCCCCGGACGGATCAGCCGGGTCCGGCCAGCCCCACCCCGAGGACCCAGCCAAATTCGCCGACCTCGACCCGATCGCCGCCTCGGAGGTCCTACGCGACCTACGATTCCTGACGGAGTGACCCAGCCAACCGGCGGCAGAGCCGGCCGCGCCCCCGGCCACCGTGGCCGGCGGCGGGCCGGCTGCGGGGCCGACGTGACCGGCAGCGCACCGCAGACGTGACCGGCAGCCGACCGACGTGGCCAACGGCGAACCGGCATGGCCGGCGGCAGACCGACACGGCCGGCAGCGGACCGGTATGGCCGGCGGCAGGCCGACGTAGCTGGCGGTGGACCGGCATGGCCAACGACAGGCCAGCGTGACCGGCGGTGGGCCGGCGGCGAACCGGCCAGCGTGACCGCCAGCGAGCCCGCTGCAGGCCGACGTAACCGGCGGTGGACCGGCATAGCCAACGACAGGCCAGCGTGACCGGCAGCAGGCCAGCGGCGAACCGGCCAGCGTGACCGCCAGCGAGCCCGCTGCAGGCCGACGTAACCGGCGGCCGACCGACGTGGCCAACGGCGAACCGGCATGGGCAGCAGCAGGCCGGCGCAGCCAGCAGCAGGCCGGCTGCGGCAAGGGCCGCGGCTCACTGGGGCAACGTCGCTCCGGCGAGCACGATCAGCACCCCGGCGGTGGCGGCGGTGAGCAGGGTGAGGACCGGGCCGCGCCGTAGCACCAGCATGAGGGGAACAGCGCCGGCGAGGATGCACCACTGCCAGGCCTGGGTGAGGGTGAGAGCCAGCGGGACAGCGGATCCGAGGATGGCGCCGATCGCGGCCGGGCCGGCGCCGTCGAGGAAGGCCCGCACGGTGTGGTTGCCGCGGAGCCGGTCGAAGCGGTGTGCGCCGAGCAGGATGAACGCGAAGGAGGGGCTGAACGCGACGGCCGAGGCGAGGAGGCCGCCGGTGATGCCGGCTGCGGCGTAGCCGACCACGGCGACGGTTTGCACGACGGGGCCGGGGGTGATCTGGCCGAGTGCGACCGCGTTGAGGAACTGGGCGCCGGTCATCCAGTGGTAGTGGTCGACGGCGTCGGCGCGCATGAGGGGGATGATGACGAATCCGCCGCCGTAGGACAGGGCGCCGACCTTGATCGCGACCCACGCGATCGACAGCAGCACGCCGCCACCGGCCCCGGCCGCGGCGAGGAGCGGCAGGGCGGGCTTCGGGTGGCGGCGGGGCCGGGACGGGACGCGCTGCCCGATGATTTCGGCGACGCCGCAGGCGATGAGGAGCAGCACCAGCCACGGGCCGATCGTCGCCGCCGCGACGGTGCCCGCGGTCAGGTACAGCGTCCACCTGGTCCGGTTGCTGTGCTGCGGTGCGCGCCGCCAGCCGGCCGGGATCAGGCTGACCCCGGCCTGCACGGCGACCGCGGCCACGGCGGCTCCCGCGCCCGCCCCGGCGGCCTTGACCCAGGTCGGTGGATCATCGCGGAGGAACAGCATCGCCAGGGCCAGGATGATGACGAGACCGGGGACGATGAAGGCGGTTCCGCCGACCAGGGCGCCGGCCCGGCCGCGGACCCGCCACGCGCAGAAGATCGCCAGCTGGGTGGATGCCGGTCCGGGCAGCAGGTTGCAGGCCGTGATCGCGTCCTCGAACTCCTGCGCGTCGAGCCATTCGCGATCCTCGACGCACAGCTTGCGCAGCAGCGCGATGTGCGCCGGTGGCCCGCCGAAGCCGACGCAGCCGATCCGTCCCCATTCCTTGAGCACCGTGGCCAGGCTCGCCCGCGGCCGGGCGGCGGCTCGGCCGCCGGACGCGCGCGGGTCTCCGCTCATTCAGGCGGCGGCCGGCTGGAACAGCTCGACCGGGTTTCCCGCTGGATCATCCAGGACGATCTGCCTGCCGCCGGGGCCGGTGACCACCTCGCTGCGGAACACCACGCCCGCCGCGCCCAGCCGGGCGACCTCGGCGTCGATGTCCTCGACGAGCAGGTGGATGCGGTTCCAGCCGCCGGGATGCGGCGTGCGACCGTCCGGCATCGGCCGGCCGGCCGAGCTGGTCGGTCCGGACAGCAGCAGCCGCAGGTTTCCCCGCAGCACGTCGGCGAAGGCGGGCGGGAACGCCGTGTTGGGTACGAAGCCGAGGTGGGTGGTGTAGAAGTCGATGGCGGCCTGCACGTCGTCGACGAGGTAGCGGACGTGCACGGTGGTGTCGGTGATGCCGGTCATGGCGCCTCCCCTGCGGGTTCGGTGGCGATGGTGTGCAGCAGGAAATCGATGCGTTCGGCGAGCTCCACGGCGACGCGGTCGAACGCCGGGCGGCCGTCGGGATCCGCGGCCGGGTCGGGGATGCTCCAGTGCGCCGTCGCCGGGTGGCCGGGGAACTCGGGGCACACCTCCCGGACCCGGTCGCACAACGTGATCACCTGGTCGAAGCGCTGCCCGGTGAACTCGTCGAGGTGTTTGGGCCGGGCGGCGCTCAGGTCGATGCCCCATGCGGTCATGACGGTGACCGCGCCGGGATGAATCGGTTTGGGCCGGCTGCCGGCGCTGAACGTCGTCACCCGGCCGCCGGATCGGCGGCGGAGCAGCGCCTCGGCCATCTGCGATCGTGAGCTGTTGCCGGTGCACAGAAACAGCACCCGGGTGGGTGGCACCTCGGCGGGCACGGGCGGTGCGGCCAGCCGCAGGCCCGGGTGCAACGCGCCGCCGGCCGCGGCCAGCAGGTGCCCGCAGCGGGCCAGGTCGATGCGGTAGTAGATGTCGCGGCCGTCGGCGGAGCTGCGGCGGGCCCGGACCAGGTCAGCCTTGCGCAGCAGGCCCAGGTGGTAGGAGATCAGGCTCTGTTGCGCGGCCAGCGACGCGGTGAGCTCGTGCACCTGCCGGTCGCTGCGGGCGAGCGCACCCAACAGCCGCCACCGCACCGGGTGCCCGGCGGCCTGAAGAAACACCGGCAGGTCCACAGACCGACAATACATCAAATCCATTTGATGGAAATAGGGCCGAGCGGGCCGCGCGATCGGAGCAAGGCGAGCCCGCCGAGATGGAAAGTACGGTCAAGCGCGACGGCCCGACCGAAGCAGGGCAAGCCCGCCGAGACAGAAACACGGTCAAGCGTGGCGACACGACCGGAGCAGGGCATGCCGCCGAGACAAAGAACAAGGTCAAGCGCGACGGCCCGGCCGAACAAGACAAGCCCGCCGGGACAGGAACACGGTCAAGCGTGGCGACGTGACCGGAGCAGGGCGAGCCCGCCGAGGACGACGGCGATCAGGCCGAACATCACGCCCGCGTAGCCGCCGACCACGCCGTTGCCGGTGCCGGGTCCGCCGTCGGCCGTGGCCAGCACCAGAATGCCGGCGAGCGTACCGACGGCGCCCGCGGCCATGGCGACGAATGATCTCCGCGGTCCGCCGCCGGCGCCGGACCGGGCCAGTGCGAGGCCGCCGGCGATCGCGCCGGCCAGCGCTACCAGGGCGGCTACGGTGGCTACGGCTCGGTCGAGGGTGAGGGTGGCCGCGCCGACGGTGGTCGCGCCGGCGAGCAGCAAAGAGTTGATCATGGCGTTTCTCCCTGGTTGTCCTGGGCTGATGTCACCGATCCTGGCCGTCCGGCCGGTCGGCGGGCATCGTGCCGGCGTGGACACTTCGCGCTGCCACGAGCGCGCAGTCCGGCTGCTGCCGGCGTGGTAGGAGCCGGGCGGAGTGCGGCGTGCGTGGCAGCCGGCCCCCGCTGCGCCGGCAGGATTCGCCGGGGCGGGCGCCCGGTTAAGGTGCCCGCATGGGTAGTGCACGGGTCGGCGTCCGGGACTGGCTGGTCGCCGTCGGTGTGGCGGCGATCCTGGTGGTCACCGGGCTGTCCGGGCATCGCTGGTCGTCGGGCACCGATCAGCTCGGCTACGCGCTGCTGGCGGCCGGCGGCCTCGCGCTGGCCGCGCGGCGGCGCGCTCCGGTCGCGGTGCTGGTCGTCAGCGGGTTGTGCGCGGTGGGCTATCAGGCTGCCGGATTCACCGTGTTCGCCGTCGCGTACCTGGTGGCGGTGTACTCGGCGATGCGGGCCGGGCACCGGGTCGCCACCGCGGCCGTGAGCGTCGTCCTGCTGGCCGCGCTGCCCGTCGCGGTGATGGCCTCGGGCCGGCAGGACGCGGGTGCGGCGTTCACTCAGGCGCGGAGTGTGCTCGAACTGGCCTGGCTGATCGCCGCCGGCGCGGCGGGCGAGGCGCTGCGCCAGGCCGAACGCCGGGCGGACGAGGCCGAGCGCACCCGCGAGCAGAGCGCGCTGCGCCGGGCCGACGAGGAGCGGCTGCACATCGCCCGGGAGCTGCACGACTCGCTCACCCACCAGATCTCCGTGATCAAGGTGCAGGCCGAGGCCGCCGTACACGTGGCTCAGAAGCGCGGCGAGCCGGTGCCGGACGCGTTGCTGGCGATCCGGGATGCCGGCCGCGAGGCCGCCCGGGAGCTGCGCGCGACGCTGGAGGCGCTGCGCGACGACGACAGGACCCCGCCGCGGGGCCTCGACCACCTCGCCGACCTCGTGCAGCGGGCCGGCACCACCGGCCTGCGCGCGTCCCTGACGATCGAGGGCCACCGCGCCGACGTGCCGGCCGCGGTGGACCGCACCGCGTACCGGATCGTGCAGGAGTCGTTGACCAACGTCGCCCGGCACGCCCGGGCCGGCACCGCGTCCGTCCGGGTGGCCTACCGGCCCGGCGCCGTGGTCATCCAGGTCGACGACGACGGCACCGCCACGCCGCAGTCCCCGCCGGTGCCCGGCGTCGGACTGCTCGGGATGCGCGAACGCGTCACCGCCCTCGGCGGCAAGCTGCGCGCCGAGCCGCGCGGCGAGGGCGGCTTCACCGTCCACGCCGAACTTCCCGTGGACCGCGCGTCGTGATCCGTGTCCTGCTGGTCGACGACCAGCCACTCATCCGCAGCGGATTCCGTGCGCTGCTCGACGCCGAGGACGACATCGAGGTCGTGGCCGAGGCCGGCGACGGCAGCGAGGGCGTGGCGCTGGCCCGGCAGCACCTGCCCGACGTCGTGCTCCTCGACATCCGGATGCCGAAGGTCGACGGCATCGAGGCCACCCGGCGGATCGCGACCGATCCGGACCTGGGCGGTGTGCACGTCGTGGTCCTGACCAACTACGGGCTGGACGAGTACGTCTTCGACGCGTTGCGCGCCGGGGCGGCCGGCTTCCTCGTCAAGGACATCCTGCCGGAGGACTTCCTGCACGCCATCCGGGTGGCCGCGCGCGGCGACGCGCTGCTCGCGCCGTCGATCACCCGCAAGCTGATCGACCGGTACGTCACCCAGCCGCCGCACGTCCGGACGGCCGCCGCGTTGACGCACTTGACCACTCGCGAGCGGGAGGCCGTCACGCTGGTCGCGCACGGCCTGTCCAACGACGAGATCGCCGGGCGCATGGTGATCAGCCCGGTGACCGCCAAGACGCACGTCAATCGGGCCATGACCAAGCTGCACGCCCGGGACCGCGCCCAGCTGGTCATCATCGCCTACGAGTCCGGCCTCATCGCTCCCCGCGGTGGCGGGCCGGCGGAGTGACCGCCGGCCCGCCCTTCTCCGTGGGGGACGGAAACCTAGTCGTCCTCGGCGAACACCAGCTTCTTCGGCTCGTCCTCCGGGCTGCGCCCGCGCAGCCGCGCCACGATGCGTGGCAGGTACGGGACCACGAAGGCCAGCACCGCACACGTCAGCAGCACCGCGGTCAGCGGCCGGGTCACGAAGGTGCTGAGGTCGCCGTTGGCCACCAGCAGCGCCCGGCGGAACTGCACCTCCATCATCGGTCCCAGGATCAGGCCGAGGATGACCGGCGCGATCGGGAAGTCGAAGTGGCGCATGCCCAGGCCGACCACGCCGACGGCGTAGGCGATGAACACCTGGTTGACGCTGCCCGTGGCCGCGTAGACGCCGAGCGTGGCGAAGACGAGGATGCCCGCGTACAGGATCGGCCTGGGCACCTGGAGGACCTTGACCCAGACCCGGATCAGCGGCAGGTTGAGCAACAGCAGCAGCACGTTGCCGACGTACAGCGAGGCGATCAGCGCCCAGACCAGTTCCGGCGAGTTGTCGAACAGCTGCGGGCCCGGCTGCAGGTTGAAGATCTGGAACGCGGCCAGCATCACCGCCGCGGTCGCGGAGGTGGGGATGCCCAGGGTCAGCAGCGGCACGAGCACCCCGGAGAACGCCGCGTTGTTCGCCGCCTCGGGACCGGCCACGCCCTCGATCGCGCCCTTGCCGAACTCGTCGCGGTTCTTCGCGCGGTGCTTCTCCAGGGTGTACGACAGGAACGTCGGCACGTCCGCGCCGCCCGAGGGCAGCGCCCCGAACGGGAAGCCGATCGCGGTGCCGCGCAACCACGGCCGCCATGATCGGCTCCAGTCCTCGCGGGTCAGCCAGCCGAGCTTGGACGAGCCCGGCTCCAGCGGTTCCACGTGCTCCGGCAGGTGGTGCATCCGGCTCGCCACGTAGAGGGTCTCGCCGATCGCGAAGAGGCCGACGATCACCACCACGATGTCCACGCCCTCCAGCATCTCCATCGTGCCGAAGGTGAACCGGGCCTGCCCGGTCAGCGCGTCGATGCCCACCAGCCCGAGGAACAGGCCGAAGACCAGCGACATCAGCCCGCGTACCACGGAGCGCCCGACCAGGGCGGTGACCGCGACCATCGCCAGCAGCGACAGCGCGAAGTAGTCGGCGGCGCGGAACGTGGTCGCCAGCTTCGCCACCGGCTGCGCCAGCAGGCTCAGCAGCAGGGTGGAGATCGTGCCGGCCACGAACGACCCGATCGCGGCCGTGGCCAGCGCGGCTTTCGCCCGGCCCCGGCGGGCCATCTGATAGCCCTCGATCGCGGTGGCCACCGACGCGGACTCACCCGGGGTGTTGAGCAGGATCGAGGTGGTCGAGCCGCCGTACATGGCGCCGTAGTAGATGCCGGCGAACATGATGAAGGTGCCGATCGGATCGTCCAGGCTGAACGTGACCGGCAGCAGCAGCGCGATGGTCAGGGCCGGGCCGATGCCGGGCAGCACCCCGACGAACGTGCCGAGGGTGACGCCGATCGCCGCGTACAGCAGGTATTCCGGGCTCAGCACCGTGCCGAAGCCGGACAGCAGGTCGCCGAAGACGTTCACAGCGGAAACACCCCCGCGGGCAGGAAGATGTCGAGCAGCCGGGTGAAGGCCAGGTAGATCGCCGTCGGCAGGACCACCGCCACGATGACGTCGCGGACGAGGTGGCGGCTGCCGAGCACCCGGGAGACCACGACGATGAAGGCGGCGGCGGAGACGACGAACCCGGCGTACTCCAGGGCGACGGCGAAGCCGACCAGGCTCGCCGCCACTCCGGCCGGGCTCCACCAGCCGGGCTTCTCCTCCGGCGGTTCCTCCCTGGTGCGCAACTGCACGACCAGGTAGGCCACGGCGACGAGCACCCAGGCCGCGGACACCACCACCGGGGCCAGGCGCGGGCTCTGCAGGCCCAGGTCGCCGTCGGCTTCCCGGACGGCCACCCAGAACAGTCCGGCGCCGACGAGCACCAGCACGGCGGCGAGGATCACCGCGCCGGTACGGCGGCCCACCTCGGGCCGCCGTACCGGTTGCGTCTCCGTGGTCATCTAGCCGAGACCGATGTCGGTCAGCACGCCGGTGATGCGCGTGTTCTCACTGGTGAAGAAGGTCGAGGCCGCGTCGCCGCTCTTGTAGAAGTCCTCCCAGCCCTGCTGCTGCAGCGCCGACTTCCAGGCCTCCGAGGAGTGCAGCTTGTCGATCAGTGCGGTCACCGCCGCCTTGGTCGGGCCCTCGACCCCGGGG
Organism: Actinoplanes sp. ATCC 53533; assembly: GCF_003947245.1. Classification (NCBI taxonomy): domain Bacteria; kingdom Bacillati; phylum Actinomycetota; class Actinomycetes; order Micromonosporales; family Micromonosporaceae; genus Actinoplanes; species Actinoplanes sp. ATCC 53533. The sequence goes on from NZ_QHHV01000006.1 coordinate 141,494, forward strand.
GGCGCCACCACGCCGCGCCAGTTCATCAGCTCGACGTCGTACCCCTGCTCCTTGATGGTCGGCGCCGCCGACCCGCCGCCGACGTCGACGCCGGTCGCGCCGGAGACCGCGAGCGCGCGGACCTTGCCGGCGGCGACCAGGTCCTTGAACTCGCTCTGCCCCGAGACCGCCGCGGTCAGATCGCCGGAGAGCAGCGCGGCCTTCGCCTCGCCGCCGCCGGAGTACGCGACGTACTTCATCGCCTTGGGGTCGGCGCCGGCCGCCTTGGCGAGCAGTCCGACCAGGATCTGGTCGGTGCCGCCGGCCGAGCCACCGCCCCAGTTGATCGACGCGGGCGCGGCCTTGGCGTCGTCCATGAGCTGCTTGAGATTCTTGTACTTCGAGGCCGCCGGCACGACGATGACCTCCTGCTCGGCGGTGAGCGTGGCGATCGGGGTGATCTGGTCCAGCTTCACCGGCGACTTGTTGGCCACCACCCCGCCGACCATGACCAGGCCCATGACCATCAGGTGGTGCGCGTCGCCGCGGTTCTTGGAGACGAGCTGGGCCAGGCCGATGGTGCCGGCCGCGCCGGTGACGTTATATACCTCGACGGGCTGCTCGACGAGCTTGCCGTCGGTCATCGCCTTCTGCATCGTGCGGGCGGTGAGATCCCAGCCGCCGCCGGGCGCCGCGGGCACCATGAGCTGCACCGTCTTGGTCGGATACCGCACATCGCCGCCGGCCGACTGCCCGCCGGCGGTGTCCTTCTCGCACCCGGCCGCGGTGGCGGCCAGCAGCGCCGCAGCCATCCCCGCGGCGACGACGCGACCCGGGCGCCGCACAACTGTGTCCTTCACGACCGCTCCCTCATGTTGCATCTGTGTTTCAGAGATGCTGCATCCCGGAGGCATCGGCGGTCATCCTTACGGTCGCGGTGGTCGTTGTGGTCTTTGTGGTCACAGCCCGGGCCGTGGCTCCTCCGCCATCCCGGCCGGTGACGACGCCAGGGTCAGCACCGCCTCGACGCCATAGTGGTCGGACAGAAACCCCTGTCGGCCGCCCGGCAGCGGCACCGGGTCCTGGAACACGATCCGGGCCCGCGCGGACACCGTCCGCCCCGGCGCGGACCGGACCAGCACGTGGTCGAGGGCGGGCGGATTCGGCCACCGCAGGGTCGGCCGGTACGTCGGCCCGGTGTCGCCGGCCAGCGCATCGGTGAGGCCCGCGGCCGCCCGGAACCCGGCGAGGGTCCCGGCCGTACGGGGCAGGTTGAAGTCCCCCACCGCCACGACCGGCAGGGCCGGGTCGAGCCGGGCGAGTTCACCCGCGAGGTGGCCCAACTCGGCACGGGCGACGCGGGTGTATCTGTTCGCCGCCGACCAGTCGCCGTCGCGGTTGGCCGACAGGTGGGTGTTGACGACCGCGAGCGGGCCCTCGGCCGTTTCCACGACCGCGACCTGCGCACCCTTGCGCATCAGATATTCGGCCCGGGCGGGCCCGGTGCGCGGATATCGCGAGAATCGGACGGTACGGATCGGACGGCGGGACAACAGCACCAGCCCGCCCGCCGGCAGCACGGCGCCGGACCACGCGTGGTGGCCGTACCGGGGAGCCGCGCGCCGGATGAGGTCGGCGTGGCTGCGGAACGCCACCTCCTGCAGGCACACGACGTCATAGCCGGAGCGCTCCAGGACGGCACCGAGGGCACGCAGCCGGGGCCGGACGCCGCCCCTCATCAGGGCGTTGAAAGTCAGCAGGCGCAGCTCGATCATCCGGCAATTGCATCACCCACGCCCAACCCCACCGCCCCGGCGTTGTTCCGGCTCAGCCGGGACCCGGTGCGGAGGATTCCGCGGCGCATCGCGCGCCCAGCCTTTTCCGCTTTACCAGCGCACAGCGGTGACCGTAGGAAATCCGGAGGCGGAGCGGACGCTGTCCGGCGGGCCGGTGAAACAATTCCATCTGGCCACCCGCGGACTATTGCGAATCCCATTCGGGTATCGGCCGCGAAAATGACCCGACCCTAAGATACACCCATCTACCAGGCACGATACCCCCGATAGGGTGATGCCGAATAGCGAGGTAGGCGTCCTGGAGCATGGCGGTCCGATCGATATCGCTGTTACGCTCGCGCGATACGATCGAGGGCTAGGAATGGTTCAATTCCCGTGAGTGATCAACAATTCCGGAATCGCCAGGGTGATCCACCCCCGTGGATCGTTTCGCCGCCACCACCACCGGCCTGGGCCCATCCGGTCGGCCCGGCCGGGCGAAGCCGCCTGGTGGCCGTCCTCGGCCTGGCCGCCATGCTGCTGAGCGTCACCGCCGGGGGCACCTTCCTCGCCCTGTGGCGCTACGACCTGCTGCCGCGGGACCCGGCACCGGCCATGACGAACACCGCCGGCGACACCGGCGATCAGACCGGCGATCAGACCGGGAACGACCCCGGCGGCGACACCGGCGGCCCGGGCCCGGGGTTCGAGGACGTCATCCCGCAGACCGAGTCGACGACCGATCCCGAGCGGGCAGCGCTCGACCAGCTCGACGAGATCAGCCGGCGGGACCTCGCGGCGGTGTCGCCGCGCGGGCAGTACGTGGCCCAGCTGGCCTCGAAGAATCCGGGCATCTACGACAAGCGCCAGACCACCGCCGACGGGTCGCACACCTTCCAGGCCGTCGACATCCTGCGCCAGTATCAGGCGCTGCGCGACGACCCGGCCAACGGGGGCACCGCCGTGGTGCTGCTCAAGAGCACCGACTACGGCAAGCGGGTGCTCTACCACGGCGAGCCGCTCTACGTGACCTTCGCGCTCGGCGACTTCCGCGACAGGCAGGACGTGCTCGGCTGGTGCGCCCGCCGGTTTCCCGGGCTGTCCGGCGACGCCCTGACCAACCAGTGCATGGTCCAGCGGCTCCGGCCGGGCTCCTGACCGCCGCACCATCGAGGAGCCCTGGATGAGCCATCCCCAGCCGCCGCTGCCCCGCCGGCCCCCGCCGGAGCCGTTCCCGGAGGATCCGACCAAGGCGACGAGGCACCTGTGCGCCGGCGCCTATCTCGACGAAACCTTCCGCAACGAGAGCCTGCGCCAGGTCTACTACCAGCCCCGGCGGCTGGTCGCCCCGTCGTACGGCTTCGACCTGGTCCCCGTGCTGGCGCACTGCCTGCGCGCCCGCAACGGGGCGGTCGTCCGCGACCTGGCGATCGTCGGCACGTTCCTCGTCGCCGCGTGCATCTCGTGGCTCGCCGTGCTCCTCGTGCTGTCCAGCATGGTCAGCCTGCAGGCCGCGATCGCCACGTACCGGCTGGCCCGCGACACGATCCGCCGGCTGCGCACCGGCGCGCCGGTGCGGCTGGGCACGCTGGTGCCCCGGATGTTCCTGCTGGTGCTCGGCTGGACGGTGGCGACCGTCTTCGGAAGCTTCGTCAGCGGCACGATCCTGCGGCAGGGCTCGCGGACCCTCCTCGAGGGCGGCACCGACGGCGTCGAGTCCGCCGTCTCCGGGCTCGCGGCCGGCGCCCTGGTGCTCGCCCTGCTGATCTTCCTCTACCCGACGGCCTTCAGCCTGTGGCGGCAGAGCGCGCTGACCCGGCTGACCCCCGGCTCCCGGGTCACGCTGCCCCTCCGCGACACCCGCCTGGACGAGGTGGCGCGCCAGCAGCGTGGCAACACCGTCGTCTACAGCGGGTACCGGCCGTACGTCGGCTCCGGCCTGCTCGTGGAGACCTGGGGCTTCGCGCAGCGCCTGGTCCAGCCGGAGCAGCCGTTCGTCCGCGAGTTCGAGGCCCTTCGGGGCGACCGGCGCGGCAGCGCGGCCCCGGACACCGAGCGCGACCGCGAGTTCGCCACGCCGCCGTTCACCGCGCAGGAGGTCGTCGACTACGTCCGGAACCATCTGGCGACGTTGCTGCCGGAACGGGAGGCCGAGGCGCAGATCACCGGCCTGACCGTGGAGGACCGGATCCTGCTGGCCGGCACCGAGGTCAGCCATCTCGGACCGCACACCACGCCGGAGGTGATGGCCGCGGTGATCCGCCACCCGAGCACGCCGGCCCGGCACTACCTGACCTGCCAGGTCTTCTCCTGGGGCGGTCAGCTGATCACCACGGTCTACGTGCACCTCGCGGTGCAGGGCCGCTCGCTCTACCTCGAACTGACCACGACCGCCCTGCCGCCCTGCGCCGAGGCCTACCGCGTCGTCGACACCGAGGACGGCACCGGCGCCCTGGCCTGGCTGCGCGCGTTGCGCGCCGGGGTGGCCGACACCCCGCAGGCGATCTGGCGGGCGCCGGCCGGCCTGGCCGGCGCGCTCATCACCATGGTCGCGGCCGGCGGCGCGCCGGCCGGCGGCGACAACCTGACCCCCGGGTACGACTACGGCGCCCGCATCGGCGTCCGCGAGCTCGGCAGCGACCTGGAGATGCGCAACCTGACCCAACTGCAGGACGTCGGCAAGTACCAGAAGCTGATCGAACGCCGGGTGATCGCCTCGGTCCTGGACTTCCTCGACGACCGCGGCGTCGACACCATCGAATACCGCGCCCGGGCGGCATCGGTGCTCAACGCCAACGGCGTGAACAACTTCGGCGACAACGTCAGCTACCAGGGCCCGGTGGCCGGCCGGGACATGGGCGTGCGAGGAGAACGGGCATGACCTCCGGCGACGGCGGAGTGCACAACATCGGCGACCAGGGCCTGATCGCCGGCCGGGACATGGGTGCGAGCATGACCTCCGGCGACGGCGGAGTGCACAACGCCGGCGACCACGTCACCTACCACGGCCCGGTCGCCGGGCGGGACATGGTCTTCGGCGGTGGCCCGGCCGCCGCTCCGGGACCACGGTCGCACGCGGCCGCCGCCGGCTGCGCCGACGTCGGGATCCTGACCATCCTCGACGAGGAGATCCGGGCCGTCATCGGCGAGCTCCGGCGCATGTCCGGCTATCACGAACGGCGCCTGCCGCACGGCCCGCTGGCCCGGACGGCCCGGACCGCCGGGCACGACGGGCGACCGGTACGGATCGCCGCGGTGCAGACGCTGACGCGCGGCACGGAGTCGGCGGCGGAGGCCTACCGCGGCCTCGTGGCGGAGTTCGACCCGTCGACGGTGCTGCTGGTCGGCGTCGCCGGTGGGGTCGGCGACACGGTGGAAGTGGGCGACGTCGTGCTGTCCGACGAGGTCATCAGCTACGACGCGCGCCGCGAGGGAGCCGACGGTGTCCACCGGCGCGGCCAGGCCCAGGCGGTCGCGGCCGGGCTCGGTCACCGCCTCAACGACTTCTTCGCCGCCACGCCGGCGGTGCGGCAGAGCCCGGGCGACCGCTCGTTCCGGATGCATCGTGGCCCGATCGGCTCGGGGAACGCGGTGGTGACCGACGCCGCGTCGGAGATCCGGCGCTGGCTGCGCACCTTCCACGAGAAGGTCCTGGCGGTGGAGACCGAGGCGGCGGGTGTGGCCCGGTCCTTCCACGAGAACGTCCAGCGGGACAGCGGCCCACGCGGCTGGCTCACCGTACGCGGCATCTCCGACACGGCGGACAGCGACAAGGGCCACGACCACCACGCCGTCGCGGCCCGGCACGCCGCCGAGGTGACGACGCTGCTGGTGCCCTTCCTGCGGTTCGACCGAAGCTAGGGCGGCATCGTGATCGTGGCTGGGTGGTCGTCGCCGAAGTCATCCCCCACGCCACAGCTTTCCGTAGACGTTGACGGCCCCACAGCGGGTCTGACGCTTGTCCTGGGATTGGCCTAGGATGCGTCGATGATCGATGATCTGGAGGCCCGCGCCCTGGCCGCGATCGCCCACCATGAGCGGCGTTATGGGGTGGCCGCCCCCGACCGGCTCCGCGCGTTCTACCGCGACGACCCTCTCCGGTACCACCGGCGCTGGGCCCGTCAGGCGCTCCCGCTCTACGGTAACGAACACTTCCAGCTCGCCCTGACTCCGCCGACCTGGCTCGACAAGGACGACGACGCGATCAACGGCCCCGGCGGCGAATGGGCCGACGCCGGCTACCACCTACCGATCTTCATCTCGGCCCAGTCGCTGTGGGTCGTGGTTGACCTGCGCACACCCGAGGCCCGGGTCGGCTGGTACGAGGAGGAGTCGTTCCGTGACGGCGTCGTGGCCACCGGCCTGTCGCTCGACGCGTTCCTGGCTGGCCTCGCCACACAACCCCCGGCGGGCGAGGAAGCCTCTGCTATGGGCGATGACGAGGATGACGACACCGACTGGGCCGCGGACTTCGACGACGACAGCCCCCGAGCCTTCGACGTCATCCGCGACTGATTCCCGATCGGGGATCGGGGGTCAAGGTCCGGCTTGACCGGGTTGGTTTCGGTCGGAGGATCGTTGGTGGGAAAGGTTGTACTGCGGAGAACCAGGTTCCCCAGCTCCGTTCCGCAGACGCCGTCCCGATGTTCATATGGTGCCCGCCACCCCAGTCAAGCGGTTCATTTGTCACCGGCGCGGACCCCTGGCAGCCGATGACGGCCGGCTGGCTGAGCCTCGCCGGCCCCGAGCCACAGGGGTTCCTCAGGCGTCTTGTTTCGAGTGCTGCTCGCCGGGCTCCCTTGTTCCTCACGCGCCGGTGACCCGGGCCAGGGCCGGGCCGGCGGTACGCCCGCACGCTGCGTGGTGGATCTGGCCAGTTCGACGGACGGTGTGCGACGATCTGTAGTTCATTCGATCGACCGGAGGATGTGCAATGGTGCGCAGTGTTCGTCGGGTCCTGGTTGTGCTGGCCGGGAGCGCCGGTCTCCTCGCGGTGTTCGGCAGCGCCGCACAGGCGATGATTACCTGGAACCACAGCGAGCCTGTCCGGCAGCGGTAGGTGTGGTTGCGCTGGCGGGTCGGTCGCAATCTGGACCTGGCCCGCTACTGGCATCGCCACGGCGACCTCGACGAGGCTTCCCGGCATGCCAGCCGCGCCATGGCACTGGCCGCGGGTCCGGTGCCGGTGACGACACGGGCCATTGCCGTGATGACCGCCGCGGCCATTGACCGTGACCGGGATGATCTCGCGTCGAGTCATGCCCATCTGGTACGGGCGGTTGCGTTGCTCGAAGCGGCTGGGCCCGGGGAACATCTCGCCGGGGCGTTGACCGACCTGGGCGACGTCCACCGGCGGCTCGGCCGCTACGAGGAGGCGACCGCTACGCTGCACCGCGCCCGGTCGATGGTCGAGGCGGCCGACGCGCGGCTGCTGACCGTACTCGGCATCACCGCCAAGGAGATCGGCGACTTCGACGAGGCGGCCCGCTGCTACGCCGGCGTCGCGCTGCTGGTGTCCAGCATGGACGAACGGGCGACGTTGGCACACAACCTCGCCGGGCTCGCCTATGCGCGGGAACGGTACCCCGAGGCCGAGGCACACGCCCGCACCGCTGTGGCGACGCGCCCCCGCACGCGGTCCGTGGCACTCGCCGCCGATCTGGGCGTGCTCGGCGCCGCGATCGCTGCACAGCACCGGCCCGGCGAGGCACGCACCCACCTCGAACGGGCCGTGACTCTTTGCGAAGCTGCCCGGCCGTCCCGGCCCTACGAACTCGCCGTCCTGCTCCACAATCTCGCCGCGGTCGACCACGGCGCAGGCCAGGCCGACGACGCCGAACGTGGGTACCGGCGCGTGCTGGCGCTCAAGGAGGATCTGCTCGGCACCGACCATCCCGAGGTGGGTGTGGTCTGCAACAACCTCGGCACCCTGCTGCACGACCAAGGCCGCACCGCGGAGGCCCGACGCCGGTACGAACGGGCCCGAACGATCGCCGAGCGGGTTTACCCGGCCGGGCATCCCACGGTCACCGCCATCCGCCACAACCTGCGCCGGCTAACCGCAGGCGACGGTGCGACATGACCGACCGGGCCAGGCCCGCGGACACCGCCGCACGCAGGACGAACTGGCAACCTCCCGCGGTCCGAGCGACCCGCGCATATGAAGATGATCGACGGTACGGGCGGACATCCGCTCATCGGCATTGTTCCGGGCGCCGACCGATGCAGGAGGCCGGCCACGGCGGGTGACGACTCCCGACCGGCGGCCTTGAGGTACGTCCTCGACGGCACATCGGCCTTCCAGGCGCTGAGCCTGTTCCAGTTGCGCCCGCAGCCGTTCCCGGTCTTCGCGCGGTACCTGCGCCTCCGCCGGCATCAACGTGCTCGCTTGGAGCAGCCGTGAGGTCGACGCGACGCCCACGATGGCGCCGGCTCGGTCCACGATCGTGGACATGTCCAGCAGTACGGCGTTCGAGTTGCGGTTCGGCGTGGCCGGTGGGGCTGGTTGTCGCAATGTCCCGGACAGTTGTCACCGGGGTCCGACCCGCGCTGGGACCGAGCCGCGATCCACCGGCGCGGTCGTGATGGGCGCCAACCGACGGCTGGCTGGCCGGTGATCCACCAATCCGCGCGGTGCCTGGTGGGCCCCGCGCGGATCGACTGTGGATCTACTTGCGGATCATTGCCAGGTGCGTGAGGCCCAGTAGCTGCCGCTCCAGGTCCGTGCCGACCAGGTGCGGGCCGACCAGGTGTCGCCGGTCCATCCGGCGGCGCTCCAGGTTCGGGCGCTCCAGGTTCGGGCGGTCCAGGTGCTGCCGGACCAGGTTCGTGCCGTCCAGGTGGTGCCCGACCAGGTCTTCGTCGCCCAAGAGGTGCCGTACCAGCCGGCGCCGGTCCAGGCGTTGCCGTTCCAGCTGCCGCCGGTCCAGGCCCAGCCGCCGGCTGACGCCACCGTCCAGGTCCAGGGGTTCCAGGTCCGGTTCATGATGTCGCGTTCGCCGGTCAGCTCGACGCCGGATTCGGAGTCGGCGACGTGCGCTGTGCCGCGGGCGCCTTCGAGGGTTCCGGTGCCGAGCGCCCTGGTGTACCACTGGGTGGCGGCGACCGGGGTGGCCGCCGTGATCGCCGCGCTGAGGTTGAGTTCGCCGGCGCCCTGCGCGATGGCGTCGACGTCGGTCATCGGCACGGCCGTGCTCGTCAGCAGCTTCTTGACCTGGTCCGGTGTCAGCGTCGGGCGTTGCTGCAGCAGCAACGCGGCTGCGCCGGAGACCACGGCTGCCGCCTGGGAGGTGCCGCTGCCCTTGAAGTAGCGGCCGGTGGCGTCGGTGACCAGCCCGCCGGGGTAGGTGACGTCGACGAAGGAGCCGGGGTCGCGCAGCGAGACGATGGAACGGCCCGGGGCGACGAGGTCTGCGTGGCGGGTGGCGTTGCCCCGCGTGCTGAACGCGCCGATGGTGTCGTCGCTGCGGGCAAGGGTTCCGCTGAGGTCCGAGCCGCCGACCGCGATGACGTATGGGTTGAGCGCCGGGTTACCGACCCGGGTGGCGGTGGGGCCGTCGTTGCCGACCGAGACTACTACCACGATGCCGGCGCGCCAGGCGGCTTCCACCGCGTACGACAGGGGGTCGAACCGGGGGTCCTGCAGCGAGTCCGTGCCGAAGGACAGGTTGATCACCCGGATGTTGAGGTCGGCGTCGTTGCGGTGGGTGATCGCCCAGTCGATCGCGGCGATGACCTGGGACACGTCGACCGCGCCGTCGGCGGCGGCCACCCGCAGGTTGACCAGCCGGGCGTCGGGGGCCACGCCGACGAAGTACTTCGGATCGTTCTCTTTGCCGGCGGCGACTTCTGGGTCGCGCCCGGCGATGATGCCGGCCATGTGGGTGCCGTGTCCGAAGGTGTCCTGGTTGCGCAGGTTGGCGGACTGGGATTCGAAGGACAGGTCCGGGCCGTTGACGACCTTGCCGGTCTGGTCCAGGCCCTTGACCGGGGCGATACCGGAGTCGATCAGCGCCACGCCGATGCCCTGGCCGGTCAGTTTCCGGCCCCAGGCGTCTTGCCTGGCCCAGACGGCCGGTGCCCCGATCGCGGTGTTGACCTCGTACATGCTGGTCAGCGCTGAGTCGACCAACCAGGCCTTCTTCGCCTTCTCGGTCGTCGTGGCGGCGGCTGCGGCCTGCACCGGAGCGCCGGCCAGCCCGGCGACCGCACCACCGGACACGGCCAGCGCCGCGGCCAGCACGCCCGCCGGCCATCGCCGGCCAAGAATCGGGCGCCGTGAAACTCTCGAGCTCATCTGCTCTCCTTCGGGTCGCCACCGCAGGGGAGACGGTGGCTCATCGCGTCTGCCGTCGGCACCGCGAATGGCCTTTACGTCGACCGGCGCCCGGACGACTTGAGTAGTTCGGCGGATTTGTTGCCGGCGTGGCCGTAGGCAGTGGGCCAGCCTCGGTTCCTCAACTGGCCGCGGTACCGGCCGATGAGCTTGGCGCCCAACCGCCACAGAATCCGAGGACGCCCGATGACCCGACGCGCACGAGCAGCCACCGCGGCCGCGTCCGGCCGGCGACCGCGGACCTGGCCGCGCCCGGATCGGCAGGTCGCCGCTCTCAGTGTGGCAATGGCCGCCGCGGCGCTGGCCTTCAACGGCGTGCCGCTGCTGGTCAACGGGATGCCGTCAGTGGGCGAGTTCGGGACGACGGCGTGGTTCCTGCCGCTGTTGGTGATGTTCTGCCTGACGGAGGGCTTCGCCATCCACGTCCGGGTCCGCCGTGGCGGCCACGCCATGAGCATCACCGAAATTCCCATGGTCATCGCCCTGGCGGTGCTGAATCCGCTGCTCGTGGTCGTCGCTCGCACCGTCGGTGGCACTGCCGGGCTGGCGATCCTGCGCCGCCAGCGCGGTCAGAAGTTGGTCTTCAACGTCGCCTTGATCAGCCTGCAGGCCACGGTCGCCGTCGCCGTCTACGGCGTGCTGGCACACCCGGGTGGCGGCCTGGCCGGGCCCCGGGAATGGCTGGCCGCCTACGCCGCCATGCTGGCCGCCGATCTGCTCGCCATTATCTTGATCACTGCGGTGATCAGTCTGCATGATGATCCGTCGGAGTGGCGCCGTCTGCCCTCGGCCATGCGCGGCCTCGTCCTGGTCCTGGTCGCTACGAGCATCGCGCTGATCAGCGCGATCGCCGTGCAGGCCAACCCGGCGGCCGCGGTGATCCTGCTGGTGCTCTACGGCGTGGTGCACGTCGGCTACCGCGGCTACGTGCGGCAGAGCCAAGGCAATGCGCAGGTCGAGAACCTCTACGCCTTCACCAGCGCCCTGGACAGCTCGCTGGACACCGGCCAACTGATGCGCGTGATCCTCGGCCAGGTCCGCGACGAGCTCCGCGCGAGCAACGTCGAGCTGATCCTGCCGCCCAGCGGCACGGCATCGGGGCTGCAAGTCCGGCTGTCGGGCCTCGAACAGATCGACGAAACCCCCACACACGGCCCGGCGCCAGATGCCTGGTGGACGCCGGCCGCCTCCGGCATCCCGGTGCTGCTGCCCGGCGACCTGACCCGCTCCGACGTGCCGGTGGACGCGATGGCGGCGCCCGTCCTGATCGGCGGCGGTGTCACCGCGGTGCTGCTGGTCACCGAGAGCCTGCCCGACATCCCCACCTTCACCACGGAGCATCTGCGGCTGCTGCAAGCGATGGCCAACCACGCCAGCGTGGCGCTGGCCAACGCCCGGCTGGTGGACCGGCTGCGCGAAGAGGCCACCGAGAAGGAACACCTGGCACTGCACGACGCGCTCACCGGCCTGCCGAACCGGCGGCACCTGTACCGCCTGCTCGACGCCGCGCTCGCACCGCATCCGCACACGACTGCCTGCACCGCGGTCCTGATGATGGACCTCGACCGCTTCAAGGAGATCAACGACGCCCTCGGCCACGACGTCGGCGACGCGCTGCTGCGCGCGGTGGGGGAACGGCTGCGCCAGCGGCTGCACGGCCGCGGCACCGTCGCACGCCTCGGCGGCGACGAATTCGCCATGCTGATCGAGGTCACCTCACCACACGACGCCACCGCCATCGGCCACGACCTCGTCCGTGACCTGGAACGCCCCGTGCACCTCGACCACCTCACCCTGTACCCACGCGCCAGCGTCGGCATCGCATTGGCCCCCGAACACGGCCAGGACAGCGGGACCCTGCTGCGCCGGGCCGACGTCGCGATGTACGCCGCGAAGCAGGCACGCGCCGGGGTACGCCTCTACCGGGCCACCGACGACCAGAACACCCCGCAACGGCTGGCACTCATCGGTGACCTCCGCGACGCCATCGACCACCAGGACACCCTGGTGGTGTTCCAGCCGAAAGTCGACCCGGCCACCGGCGCGGTCATCGGCGCCGAAGCGCTGTCACGCTGGTATCACCACGAACACGGATTCATCGCACCCGAGCTGTTCATCCCGCTGGCCGAGCACTCCGGCCTCATCCGCCCGCTGACCCTGCACGTGCTCGACGTCTCCCTGCGCAACTGCGCCGCCTGGCGCAGGTCAGGTCATCCGATGCACGTCGCCGTCAACCTCTCACCCAACACCCTGCTGGACGACACCCTGACGGATGTGATCACGCGGCTGCTGGCGCAGCACGACATCCCTGCGACGGCGCTCACCCTGGAGATCACCGAAGGCACCCTGATGGCCGACCCGGACGGCGGTCTCGTCACCCTCGAACGCCTGCGCCGCCTCGGCATCAAAATCTCCATCGACGACTTCGGCACCGGCTACTCCTCCCTCGGCCGGCTCCGCGAACTCCCCATCGACGAAATCAAAATCGACAGATCATTCGTGCAGAACGCGGCACACGACCACCGCGACCGAGCCCTCATCCGCTCCACCGTGCAGCTCGGCCACGCCCTCGGCCTGCACGTCGTCGCGGAAGGAGTAGAAGACGAACCCACCTACACCTACCTCACCCAGACCGGCTGCGATCTCGTGCAGGGATACCACATCTCCCGGCCACTACCAGAGGCCAAGTTCACCACCTGGCTACGCGATACCCCGCCACCCACCATCACGCGCGCAGCCGGCCACCTGACGGTCGCCCAGTGAGCCGTGGATACGACCAGACGAGCGAACCTTGATGACTGGCGCCATGGCTGCCACCGGCGTGGCAATCGCCGCCGCCGAGATGCTCATCTGAACTGGTACACCTCTGTCCGGAACGGCAGTGCACCTCTCGTCCACTGGTGCCCCCCTGGCGTGGGGGAGATCAGGCGGGATCCGGCCGGGCGTCACCTCATCAGCGCCCGCACCGCGTCTGCAGCAGCCCCCAGTGTCGCCGGTTTTCGAATATTGGATCTTCAGGGAGCGGCGACACCTGACCGCCGGTACTTTGCTCGCAGTTTCCTTGTTCGCGTGGGACTGTGCCACGAACGGTGTTTCTGGACCGATTCGCCGGATTTTTGTTCGGCGCGATGGGCACTGTGAGTAATGACCTCAAGCATCGTGAGTCCACCGAAGAAGAGCGTCAGTCGTGGTCGGCAGCTGTCGCTGAGCAGGCCGCAGCGGCGGCGATGGTGGCCGAAGCCCGGCAGCGAGGGCTGGCGCTGACCGGCCCGGACGGGTTGTTGAAACTGTTCACCAAGAACGTCCTCGAGACAGCGTTGAACGAGGAGATGACCGAACACCTCGGGCATGAGAAGAACCAGGCCGAAGAAGGCCGCGGGTCGACGAATGTGCGTAACGGTGCCCGGCCGAAGATGGTGGTGTCGGACGCGGCCGGTGAAGTGACCATTGACGTGCCTCGTGATCGTGAGGGGACGTTCGAGCCGCGGATCGTTAAGAAACGGCAACGCCGTCTCGGCGAGGTCGACGAAATGGTGTTGTCGTTGTATTCGAAAGGGTTGACAACCGGGGAGATTTCTGCGCATTTCGCGGAAATCTACGGTGCGTCGATTTCGAAGGAAACGGTTTCGCGGATCACCGACAAGGTGGTGGCTGAGATGACGGAATGGTCGTCGCGGCCACTCGACGCCGTGTACGCTGCCGTGTTCATCGACGCCATCGTGGTGAAGGTGCGTGACGGTCAGGTCGCGAATCGGCCTGTCTACGCGGCTATCGGGGTCACCGTGGACGGCCGCAAGGACGTCCTGGGGCTGTGGGCCGGCGTCGGTGGTGAGGGCACCAAGTTCTGGATGAGCGTCCTGGTCGACCTGAAGAACCGGGGCGTACGCGACGTGCTCTTCCTCGTCTGCGACGGGCTGAAAGGACTCCCCGGCGTCGTCGAAAGTGTATGGCCACTGACCATTGTTCAGACCTGCATCATTCACCTGATCCGGAACACGTTCCGGCTGACATCACGCGCCGATTCCGACGCGATCAAACGGGATATCAAACTAATCTACACCGCACCGAATGCCGAGGCCGCACTCGCCGCACTCGAGGAACTGGAGGAGAAATGGGGAACCAAGTACCGGGCGATGATCGGGTTGTGGCGGAACGCGTGGAACGAGTTCATTCCGTTCCTCGACTACGACGTCGAGATCCGGACGGTGATCTGCTCGACCAACGCCATCGAATCGTTGAACGCCCGCTACCGCCGCGCGGTCCGGGCCCGCGGACATTTCCCAACCGAACAAGCCGCCATGAAATGCCTGTACCTTGTAACCCGCGCCCTGGACCCGACCGGGGCCGGCCGTACCCGATGGACGATGCGCTGGAAGCCCGTGCTGAACGCCTTCGCCATCACGTTCGGTGACCGCTGGCCGGCCGCCGAGAACTACTAACCGAATGCCAGAAACACCGTTCGCGTTACGGACCCGTTCGCGTTGGCTCGTAGGGCAGGTGGCTGTACCGGCCGACTGGCCGGGACCTGTCGGTATGCGCCGGACCGCGGTGCGACAGCAAGCGGTAGGGGTGGGTTACTCAGGTTGTGAGGGGGCGCGCCGAAGGTCAGGCATGGAGGTGGTGCGTGGGGCTGGGCCCGCAGGTCGGGCGAGGGGAACCGCTGCGGCGGTTCCGCCGATGTCGGCGGCGGTGGGTCGTCGGGTGCTCGGGTGCTCGGCATCGCAGTGGCGGCTGGTAGCGCTGTTCCTGGCGTTGTCCCTGATTCCGCTGACGGGTCTGGCGACCTACATCCGCGGCACCGTACGTGAACTCCAGGTCCAGACCGCCGTCGGTGGCCTGATGAACTTCGCCGACACCAAGCAGCAGGGCGTCATCCGCTTTCTGGGGCAGAACGAGAAATTCGCCAAGCAGCTCGCCACCCAGGTAGCGGCGACCGGCCCGGACAGCGTGCGGCCCTTGTTCACCTCGGCCGTCGCCACCGACGTGTTTCGGGCCGCCGACCATCCGTTCGCCGCAGAGATCGCCGCCGGGACACGCCACATCCCCACGTTGAAGACGTACCAGGCCATCGACTTCGTCCGCGGAGGCGTCATCGTCGTGTCGTCCGACCCGGCACGCGAGGGCCTGCGTTGGGACCACCCGGTCGACCTGAGCACCGGCTACTCCGACGTCTACCTGGTCGACAATCAGCCCTACCTGACCTTCGGCGCGCCCGCCCGCGACGGCATGGTCTACGTCCACGCCGACGCCCTCATGCTCACCAACATCGTCAACGGCGAGATCGGCAACCTGGAAGGCGGCACCGGCGCGTTCTACCTCGCCGGCGTCGGCAAGACCTTCGACTACTACCTCGTCAACCGCAACAACGTCATGATCACCGAGTCCCGGGTGCATCCCGGCGCGATGCTCAACCGCACCGGCAGCGTCGAACCATGGACCCGCACCCAGCATGGAGCGCACGACGCCGCGTGCCATGCCGGGAAGTACACCCCGAACGCCGGCGTGGCGACCGGCTGCCGGGAAGCCATGGGCTTCTACCCGTCACCGGACGGCCAGGAGATGCTCGGCGCCTCGATGCCGTTCTACGACTCCGGTTGGACGATCGTCGTCGAGCAAACCTCCGCCGAACTGCTCACCCCGCTGACCATGCTGCAGAACCGCATCTGGGTCATCCTCGGCGTCATCGCGCTGACCATCATGGCGTTCGCCATCGCGGTCGCCCGGCGCGTCACCGTGAAAGAAGTCAGCAACCTGGCAGCCGTGCACGAGGCCTCCCACGACTCGCTGACCGGGCTGCCGGGCCGCACCCTGTTCCTGCAGCGCCTCGAGCATGAACTGGCCGCCTCTGGGGCGCAGGCCGAGGTGAGCGTGCTGTTCATCGACCTCGCCCGGTTCAAGGCCGTCAACGACACCCTCGGTCACCACGCCGGCGACGAACTGCTGGTCAAGGTCGGCGAACGCATCCGTGACTGCCTGCGCGATGAGGACCTAGCCGCGCGGCTCGGCGGCGACGAGTTCGCGGTCCTGCTGGCCGGCGCAGGCGCGAGCACCGGCATCCGGGTCGGCGAACGGATCATCGAGGCCCTGAAACGGCCGATGATGATCAGCGGCAAGGAGATCTTCATCGGCGCCAGCATCGGCGTCGCCGACGCCTCGTCGACGCAGGACGCCAGTCAACTACTCGGCAACGCCGACCTGGCGATGTACTGCGCCAAGAAGGAAGGCTCACGCCGACCCGTGATCTTCGCCGAGCACATGCTCACCGGACTCGTCGAACGCCTGGAACTGCCCGGCGAACTCCAGCAGGCCATCGGCACCGAACAGCTCTGGGTGCAGTACCAGCCGCTGCTCGACCTCAACACCGGCATCGCCCTCGGCGTCGAGGCACTCGCCCGATGGACCCACCCCACCCGCGGCGCGATCACCCCGGCACTGTTCATCCCGATGGCCGAAGAGACCGGCACCATCGTCGACCTCGGCCGCTGGGTGCTACGCGAAAGCTGCCGGCAAGTGGCCCGATGGCGCCAGGAAGACAACCCGACGCTGACCCTGAGCGTCAACGTCTCCGCCCGCCAACTCCTCGACGAACAACTCGCCGCCGACATCGAGCAGGTCCTCGCCGAAACCGGCCTGCCACCCGCGGCCCTGACCCTCGAGCTGACCGAGAGCGTCCTCATGGACGAACCCACCAAAAGCCTGCAACGCCTGCGTGAACTCAAAGGCCTCGGCGTGCGCCTCGCCATCGACGACTTCGGCACCGGCTACTCATCCCTGTCCTACCTGCGGCACTTCCCCGTCGACGAACTCAAGATCGACAAGTCCTTCATCGACCGCATCAACGCCGGACAGGAAGACTTCGCGATCGTCCGCACCGTCATCGAACTGGCACACACCCTCGACATGCAAACCACCGCCGAGGGCATCGAAACCCCCGACCAACTCGACTCCCTGAGGCGCCTGGGCTGCGAGGTCGGCCAGGGCTACCACTTCGCCCGCCCGCTCGACGCCAATCGCGTCCACGACTACCTCACCAACCACCGCCAGCCATCCGACCAAAGCTTGATAACCACCCCGTAGCAAGCGAGTCACACGCCTGGTGTTCGCGGCGGGCGGCCCTCCGCCGCGAAAGCCGGGGCCCACGGCGAGTACCTCAAACCTCAAGATCGACTCGTGGCGGCTTTTCGCCTGCCAGTGCCGCATCCCCTGCCTGACCCCGAGCCGCATACAGCGTCGGATCCGGAACGCGCGTTACGGACCCGCATCCATCAACGTGTCCAAGATCCTCAAACGCCAAGGTACAGATGATCTTGGGTTTAGGTGTCTACATCTGCGGATCAGTAGCGGAAGTTGGCGACCACAGCGCTGAGCTCACCGGACATGCGGGCGAGGTCGGCGGTGGCTTGTTGGGTTTCACTGACGCCTTGGCTGGTGAGGCGGGCTGCCTCGGCGACACCGGTGATGTTCTGCGCGATATCGCCGGTGCCGGCGGAAGCTTCGGTGACACTGCGGCTCATCTCCGCGGTCGTGGCGGTCTGTTCCTCGACTGCCGAGGCGATCGTTGTTTGAATGTCGCTGATTCTGGCGATGACCTTGGAGATCTCCTCGATCGCCGCGACGGCACCGATGGTGTCGGTCTGGATGGCCTGCACTCGTCGGGAGATGTCGTCGGTGGCGCGGGCGGTCTCCTGGGCCAGGTCCTTGACCTCACTGGCCACGACGGCGAAGCCCTTGCCCGCCTCGCCGGCCCGGGCGGCCTCGATGGTGGCATTGAGAGCGAGCAGGTTCGTCTGCTCGGCGATCGAGGTGATGACTTTGATGACGTTGCCGATCTCGGCGGACGACTCACCGAGCTTGTTCATCGTCGTGGAGGTCGCGGCGGTGATGGCGACGGCGTCGGTGGCGACCCGGGCGGCCTCGGTGGCGCTCTGCGAGATCTCGAGGATCGAGGCATTCATCTCCTCGCTACCGGCCGACACGGTCTCGACACTGCGGGAGACTTCTTCCGCCGCGGCCGACACGGTCAGGGCCTGCGCGGAGGTCTCTTCCGCCGAGGCGGCGATTTGGGTGGAGACGCCAGACATTTGTTCGGATGCGCTGGCCAGCGAGGTGGCGGAGCCGTCGATGGTCGACACGGTCTGGCGCAGCCTGGCTATCGCGGTGTCCAGGGCAAGGCCCATCTGCCCGGGCTCGTCGCGAGTGCTCAGCCCGGTGGTGCGGGTGAGGTCGCCGTCGGCGAGACCACCGCAGATGTCCTTCACCTTGGTCAACGACCGAACGATCCCGCGGGCGATCAGGAAGCCCAGGCCCATAGCGAGCAGCAGCCCGGTGACCAACAGAAGGATCGCTGTGGTGCGGCTGGACTGGTAACCGGATTTGGCGTTCCCGGCGCTGTGGGCGGCGGCGGCGCTCTCCGCGGAGCTGAGCGCCTCGACGTCGGCGTAGACCGCCTTCAGAATCGGTAGGGCCTCGTTGTCGCGGACCTGTTCCCATTCCTTGATGTCCTTGCGCTCACCGGCGGGAATCATCTTGGTCTGCGCGATCTGGGAGTAGGCCTGCCAGTTCGTCTGGAGGCGCGCGATCACCGCGGGGTCACCGGCGGGCTGGTTGCTGCGGTAGGCGGTCATCGCCGCGTGGAAGGCTTGCAGGTCGGCGGCGAACGCCTGGCCGAATTTGGCCGTGTTGGCCTCGCTCAGCGAGACCGCCTGCATGGCCACGTCGACCCTGGCCTGGGTCATCGCCGTCTGGACCCGGCCCGCGGCCCGGACATTGGCGACGTTGCGGTGGTAGATGTTCTGCGCGGAGTCGCTGGCCTTGCTCAGCGCGTGCAACCCGACGAGCCCGACCGTAAGCGCGACCAACCCCGCGACGCCGACAGCGCCGAGAATCTTGACGTTCACGCTCAGATCAGCGAAGAAACGCCGCTTGGTTACCGGTCCGGCGTTCGTGGCGATCGAACTCATCTCAGGAATCTCCTGACTCCGCGGCGGCGTGCGCCGGAACGACCAAGCACCGTCGCCGATACCGGCCCGGGCACGAGGTCTACCAAACCGACCCTAGACCGCGGCGAGGCGTCCACGCTGCCATTTGCCGACCAAGTGTGAAGCACAGTGGGCGTGCCCACCTGCCGGTGGCGCGGGTCAGTCCATGCTGACCGCCGTACGCGGGCCAGCGGCGCGTTCTCCCGCGGAGCGTCGCAGTCTTGGCCGTAGCCCTGGAGACGGTGGCGAGTCCGGTGCCTCGGCTGTGTCCTTGGAAGTGAAGAACGGTTCAATGGCCCGGGAGAGGGCTTCCGATGTCATCTCGTGACCAGTGTCGCGGATCGCGGGCCGACGAGGTCGCTCTCGCCCGGACGCCTACAACGCGCACCTCGACGTCGAGGTGACCGCCCGCCGCGAAATTGTCGGCGGGCACCGCTGAGGACTGACCACGCACAAGCGGTCGGGCCGGCGCCGTCGGATTGACCGTGATGACGGTACAGGCCCCGCGCGGGTGCGGGCACCGTACACCCGGTCGTAGAGAAGGCGTGTCCGAGCCGTCCGCCGCGTTTGGCCCCGACGCCGTGGTCTGCGGCTGATGGGACAGGTGTGCCGCACCGGCGCCAGCTACCTGCGGTGAACCGTGCCCTCCCACCAGTCGTTGCCGTCGACTGGTGGGACCTGGTCGACGTGGCCGAGCCTCGGCATACTGTAGACGCTTGAACGGGCGCGGCGAGCTGGTCTCTGCCGGCGTTGCGGTGCTCGCCGTCTCCGTCGCCGCGGCCCTGCTAGGGGCAGCCCGGTTCGTCATTGCCGCGCTCACCTCGGCGCCGCCGTGGTGGCGCAGGGTCGGGTCCTGGCCGCTGACCCTGGCCGTGCCCGATCCGGTGCTCGACCACCTGCACACCCACGCCGGCGGGCTGCCCGCCGGGCGGCAGCACCCGCTACACGTTGCGCCTGTGGGCCATCGACGTGCTCCTTGGGTGTGCGTCGGCCGGCACGATCGGTGCCCGGATCGGCTGGCTGCTGTTCGGACTGATGAGCACCGCCTGGTCTTCGTGCGGAGCCCGCCGGTTCTGACGCCTGCATAGGCGGGCGCACTCATCGTGTCCGGCGATGACAGCTGGCGATGGACTGGTGAGATGTCTCGCTTATGTGATCCTCGTGTCGGAGGTGTGGGGTGAGGCCGGTGAGTTCACCGATGGTGTGGGCGAGTTCGGCGAGTCCGTCGGCCTTGCCGGTTTTGTTTCCGATGGCGATGACTTTGCCGCTGAGGCGGGTCTTGTCGGCTTCGGTGAGGGTGTGGGCGGTGAGTACGACGAGCGGGACGCCGTGGGTGGTGGGGTCGTTATGGAGGGCGGCGATGACGTCGAAGCCGTCGAGGTCGGGCATGAGCAGGTCGCAGATGATGAGGTCGAAGTGGCCGGCGCGGGCGGTGCGGAGGCCGTCGACGCCACCCGTGGCGGTGACGACGTGGATGCCTTCGGCGCGCAGGGTGACGTCGATGAGGTGCCGGCTGTGGGGGTCGTCGTCGATGGCGAGCACGGTCAGTTGCTCCCCGGTGGTGGCGGGGATGAGTCCGTGTCGGGCCAGCCAGGTCAGTAGGGTGTCGCGGTCGACGGGTTTGACGAAGTAGTCGACCGCGCCGATGGCCAGGCCGATTCCGGTGTTGTCGTGGGCGCTGACGATCAGTACCGGGATGTGCTGTAGCCGTTGATCGTGTTTGAGTTCGGTGAGGACCTGCCAGCCGTCGATGCCAGGCAGGTCGATGTCGAGCAGGATGGCTTCCGGGGCGCCGGTGTAGGCGGTGGCGAGGCCTTGTTCACCGGTGGCGGCGACCGTGACGTGGTACCCGGCGCGCTGCAGCTGGGTGGTCAGGAGCCGGGCTGCCGCCACGTCGTCTTCGATAATCAGGATCTCGCCGCAGGAGCCGGGGCGGCCCGCGTTGTCGGCGTCGGCGGGGGTGCTGGCGGCGGGCAGGTAGACGGTGAACTTCGCGCCGTGGCCGACTTCGGACTGCAGGTCGACGCGCCCACCGTGCGCGTGTACTAGGCGGCGGGTCAGCGCGAGCCCGAGGCCAGTGCCACCGGTGCGGCTGTGTTGCTCGCCGACCTGCTGGAACTCCTCGAAGACGCGCTGCTGGTCGGCCGTGGAGATGCCGGGGCCGGTGTCGGCGACGCTGATCGCGATGTGGTGATCGATGCGTCGTACGGCGAGGAATATCTGCCCGTGCTCGGGGGTGAACTTGATGGCGTTGGACAGCAGGTTCGTCACGATCTGCCGCAGCCGGGTCGGGTCGGCGTGCACGCGCAGCGGCCCAACAGCCACGGTGACGTCGAGGTGCTTGCGCTGGGTGAGGGCGGCCAGGGTGGTGACCACTTCATCGATCGCCTCGCGCAGGTCCACCGGCTGGCACCGAAGTTCGACGTTGCCGGATTCGATTTTGGCGAGGTCGAGGACTTCGTTGATCAGGTTGAGCAGGTGCAGGCCGGAGGAGTGGATGTGCCCGATCCACTCGGTCGGCACGGTGCTCAGTCCGCCGCCGGCGGCGGGTTCGGTACGCATGAGGTCGCTGAACCCGATGATCGCGTTCAACGGGGTGCGCAGTTCATGGCTCATGTTCGCCATGAAGTCGCTCTTGGCCTTACTCGCCACCGTCAGCGCAGCCACGGACGTGGACAGTTCGCCGGTGAGCCGGTCGCGGTCGGTGAGCAGGTCCGCGCGCTGCCCGAGCGCGGACGCCTGCGCGGCGAGTTCACCGAGCAGGTGGAAATCGTCGTCGGTGAACAGGCTGCGATACGCGCTGAACAGCAGGAGCACCGCCGGGCCGGTCGACAGGTGCAACGGCGCCGCCGTGACGAAGCGGAATCCACCGGCGCGGGCGTAGGCCAGCACGGTCGCCGGTACGCCATGGGCTTGATCGTCGACGCTGATGCTGCCGCTGAACTCCAGTAGCGGTGCACAGTCCGGCCCAGCGGGGCCGGCCGGTGGGGCCGGCACACCGACTCGGGCCACCTCGATGACGGTGTCCTGGCCGGTGTAGGTGAGGACGACCGCGCCGCCGCAGGAGGTGGCGCGGCACACCGCGTGGGCGTAGCGCTGCCAGAGTTCCGGCGCCGGCGCGTCCGGGGGTGCCTGCAGTAACTGGCGCACCACGTCGTACGCAGCCCGGGTCGACCACGCCCGGCGGGCCCACGCCGGCGGCGCGAACGCCAGCAGGTAGCCGACCGCCGACACCAGAGCGATCACCCGCGCCACCTGCCGGGCACGCTGCGCCGCCTCCGGGTCGCCGGACCCGGCACCGGCCACCAGGATCGCCACCGCGAACAACGCTGTCGCTCCCGCAGCCAGCCATAACCGGGTACGGGCCGCCCCGGCACGCGCCAGCGCCAACCGGGTCAGGAACACCGCCGCGGTGATCTCCGTGGCCACGAACACGACCACCACGATCAGCACCGACCAGGGCCCCAGGACTTCACCGCCGACCGCGAGCAGCACACCGCTGGCCGCCCAGCCGGCCAACGCCGGCCAATACACCAGGCCCGGCACCGGCCCGACCCGCCGCACCACCCGCAACATCAGAAACGGCTGACCGAGCAACAGCACCGACGCCGCCATCCCCACCAGCTGCGGCGGTTCACCCACCGTCTGGCGCACCACGGCCAGGACGAACAGCACCGCCAACGCGGAGAACATCAGCACCACATCACGCTGCAACGCGTCGCGCCGGCGCAGATAGCCGACCAGCACCCGCATGAACACCGCGGTGAACAACGCCTCCAGGACCAGCGCCAACCACAGCGTCTCCACGGCCTCGGCTCTCACGTGAAGACGCTACAACTCAGGTATGTCGCTACGGTGGAGAACTGTCCGTTCGGGGTTCGGGCAGCCAGGCGTGGCGCCTGCCGAACCGGCCGGGGTGAACTGCTGTGCGAACTCCCGCAGCGATCCGCGACACAAGCGCCACCGTCGTCGTCGCCACCCACGATCGGCAGCTGCTGCGGGACCTCCCGACTGCCGCGACCGCTATAGCCAGATCAGCTGGCTCAGGTCCAGCAACGGATATCTTCTGCACCGCGTTGAGGACGAGCCGGGCGGTCGATTCCGCGCGGTCGACCGGCGGACCCGGCCGGGCAGGCTCTGCAACCACCGGCACAACCACTGCTCCACCGTGACCCGCTGCGGGCTGATACCCGCGGCCCGCCGACGCGAGCACCTGCTCGCGGGCGGCCACGGCATGCCGGGCGGTACGGGAACCCGCCTTGCCGGAACCGGGTCGGTCCCGGTTTCTCGCTGGGTAGTTGGGCGCTGAGGTACCAATTGCCGTGCGTCGGATCCGATAGCCGTGGACATCGTTGACCCAGCCGCTGGCCGGTCGTCAGGTCGGTGCACCCGCACCGGCGAAACACTCCTGTCGCACCTTCACTGTTCATGACCGCCCCCGATGGTCATTTGCCGCACAGGTCACCACTCACGATCACGCGGGCTGGTTGGGAACAGAATTCGTTTGTTACGGCCGACGACGCCCAGCACCAGCGAACCGTCCTGCTCCCGCTCGGTGGTAGCCGGTACTTCGGGTGCACGGCAGACGGCCGGAGCGGGTTATCCATACGGCAAGCTGGCAGCCGTCCCAGCTGGGGGGCCACGGCCCGGGTACCTGTCCCTGCACCGGGCGGCCGGACTCGATCGTGCGGTGTTGATCCGGATGCGAACCATGCTGCAGGAAACCGCGCTGCACCAACGGTTGCGCACCCCACGCCGCCGTCACCTCCGGCGGCCTGCGCCTGGCCACCATGAGCGGCGACACACCACCCACCCCGCCGGGCCGGACTGGCTCGGGTCGGCCAAACGGCCCGGCTCCGGCTGTCCCACCTCCCGACGCCGACCGCCGTCACCCCCGGGCCACATAGAGCGGCCCGGCGCCCCACCATTCCCGGAAGGAGACCCCGTCATGCACCGCAGCACCCGACAACACCGGGCACGACCGCGCCGGACCGTCCGGCGCGGCGTACGCCCGACCCGCGCCGAACGCAGCCGGCCCCGGCGCAGGCCCACCCACACCCCGGCGCGGCGCCAGCCGCGCCACCACCCCGGCTGACCCCTGGTACCGCACACCCGTTGAATATCGAACCCGGAAGGGAACGAACCGCTATGCGCACGACTTCCATACCCACGGCGACCCACCACAGTGGAGGAGCATGGCCACGAGCCATAACGTGAACGCTTCGCGCCGTCGCCCGTCTGTAAGCGACCGGTCGGCACCCGGCGCGGCCACCCCGCCCGGCACCGACCCACCCCCGACCCCACAGAGCACCACCCCGGCCATCCGTACGCACGGGGGACGTCACCGATGGCCAACCCCTTCCACCCCAGCGACGAACCTGCCGGTACGCGTCACGCCGCGACCGGACCGGCCCAACGACACCCCGCCCGGGGTATCGGCACAGGATCGGGCCATCATGCGCGCCCGGCTCGCCGCGATGGCCGCGCCCCGCGACAGAGACAGCGCACGACTGGCCAAGCTACGCGCGGTGCTGCGCAACGAGTCGCTGATGGCGCACGTGACGGCCAACGTCGAGCAATGGCCCCCGCTGTCCGGAGAGCAGCGCGACACCCTAGCCGCGCTGCTTGGCTGCTCCGCACACCGCGCCCGGCGGCGCGCGGCCTGACCGGCGCGCGCACGACCACGGGGCGCCCCCACGATTGGGGCGCCCCGTGGCGACTGATCGATCAGGTGCTCGCGGATCGGGGGGTACCGGCGGCGGGTCCTTCGCGTTGATGTGTCGGAACCTCGCCCACGCGGCCACCACACGCGGGCGGACCTGCTCCTCGCGGTTTCCTGATCCGAACAGCAACCCGCCCACGTTGGTACCGCGTAGGTGCAAGGCAGGGATCACGCCCGGCTGGAGAAGTGGACTCCGGTCGTCACCGCGGCGATCGGCGGGTCGAACCGCGCGGGCAGCGCCTCGGCCGGCTCGATCGCCTGGAGTCGCGCCCTACCTGCATGCGGAATGATCAACGCATGACCGACATCGATGTGACGGTGCGCCGGGCCTCCGACGCGGACGCTCCCGCCCTCGCCGGGCTGCGCTGGCGGCGGGCCACCCAGGAGCGCGGCTACCAGGGCGACAACCTGGACGAGTTCGTCGCGACGCTCGGCGACTGGATGCGTGGCCACCCCGAGCACCGGGCGTTCGTGGCCGAAGCCGCCGGCGAGGTCGTCGGAATGGCCTGGTTGGCGGTCCTCGACCGGGTGCCCACAGCGAATAAGTACGCCCGGCGCGGCGGCGACGTTCAGTCCGTCTTCGTCGTCCCCGAGTGGCGCGACCGCCGGGTCGGTGCGCTGCTGATGTCGGCCGTGCTGGACGAGGCCCGCCATCTGGAGGTGGAGCACGTGACGGTGCACTCCAGCCCTCGGGCGGTGCCGTTCTACGAGCGCAACGGCTGGGGTCACGACCCCGAGTGGCTCAGCTGGGCTTCCGAAGCATGGAGGGGGTGTGGTGTTGGCAGGAGCCTCAAGTAGTCGGTGTCCTCTGTTCCGGGATCTTGGGTTGTGGTCGGGTGTGGTCTCCGGGGCGTATTTCTTCCAGGCTCCTCCAGCTTGGACGGCGACGGCAACTAATAGTGGCGGCGGCTGTCTTGTCCGGTTTACCTGGCAAGTCGGCCGACAGCACAGAATTGATCCACTTCGGGAGTGGCTAGGTCGCTGGTCTCGGGCCGCCACCGCGAACACGAGACCACGCCGGGGTCGAGCAACTCCAGCCGGTCGAAGAAGCGAGTGATCTGCTGCGCTGAGCGGAAGGTTATCGGGGGCGTGGCATTCTCATTCCAGAACCGCCGTGCCGCCTCCGCCTCCGCGGGGTTAACTTCGTTGCTGGCATGGGCGATCGCCAGGTAGCTGCCAGGCGGTACCGCGTCAAGGAGCCGGTTGACGATCGCCTGCGCCTCGTCGTCGTCGATGACGAAGTTCAACACGCCCAGCAGGGTCAGCGCGACCGGTTGGGTGAAGTCCAACGTCCGGGCGGCCTCCTGCAAGATCTTCTCGGGGTCGTGCAGGTCGGCCTCGATGTAGTCGGTGACACCTTCCGGTGTGCTGGTGAGCAGCGCGCGAGCGTGCACCAGGACCAGCGGATCGTTGTCGATGTAGACGATCCGCGACTGCGGGGCCACGGACTGGGCGACCTCGTGTGTGTTGTCGGCAGTCGGTAGTCCGGTGCCGACATCGAGGAACTGGCGTACGCCGGCTTCCCCGGCGAGGTATCGCACCGCGCGGCCGAGGAAGGCCCGGTCAGCGCGGGCGGTGGTGCGCATGTTCGGCAGGAACTGCAGGATCTGCTCCCCGACCTCCCGGTCGGCGGCGTAGTGGTCCTTGCCGCCCAGCCAGTAGTTCCAGGTCCGCGCGGTGTGCGCCACACTCGTGTCGATCTTCGACGCGTACTCCTGGCTATCGGCCATCTGTGCACCCTCCGACTCCACGCTGTGCCGCCTTCACGCTCCGCGCAGCATAGACGCCCCTCCCTGCCTACTACGGCCGACCGCGCCCGCTCGGCCGGTTGGCGATGATTGCCCAGATGCCGCCGAGTGTTGGGGGTACCGGAGCCCGAGAAAATGCTGCGGCTGGTGTCTCTACGGCAACCCGAGCCCAAGCTGTGCTTTCCAAGCGTCGTAGCAAGCGCGGTCGACAAGCTTGCGCCAGTCGCCGTCAACGACCGCCAACACGCTGGTCTGCGTCCGGATACCGCAGCGCACGCACACGATCTCAGTTTGCGATCGAGGACAAAGCTGCAGCGGTCCCCGGGCCGGCTCGGATCGCACCACCCGGTCAGCCAGTCGACGCGCCACAGTCCGGCCTCCTGTCCGGCGCGCATACGGGCATCACTCGCCGGACGTTACCAGCGACACCGCTCGATCGACCCGACGCCGGCGCAGGCGCTTCGGGCCGGGGAACGGCCAGGCCGTTCCGTTCATTCCGGGCCGCTGTTCCGGAACGGCTGGCCCGTTCCGGCGACCGTTCCGCGCGGCCTGGCGGAACGGCGCGGAGCGGCGGGCTTGCGCTTCCCTGTTCCCGAAAGCTTCGGCCCGGCGCAGCGGTCGGCTATCCCGCGCGGACCGGATCTCCCACCGGTGCCGCTCGCGTCCTTCGGGACCGACGCGTTCGCCTATGGTGTGTTTCCACGGCGAGTTGCTGCCGTACCCGTGGTGCGTCCCGGTCCGCCAGGGTCGATAGGTTGTCTTCGTGTCGCTGAGTGACGGCAGTTCGCAGGCGGCTCGCACAGGGCTGCGATGTGCTGCTGTCACCGCCATCACTGACGTGGAGTTCGTGTCGTTGCTGGGCTTGCCACGGCGTTTCGGCCCGCCGCTGCGGCGGGTCCGGTGCGAGTTGGTCACCGGTCACGTGGGCAGTCACGTCGCGTTCGCGATGGCCACTGACTGCGGGCAGTGCTGGTGGTGGGTCCGCTGGGACGCGAGCCGTCAGGAACTGGTTCAGCTGCAAGTGTGCGACTCCGTAGGTCAACCGAGTGGAGACGACTGCGTTCTGCCGCTCGGTCACCCCGGACCGCACAG
The DNA here is from genome assembly GCF_003947245.1 of Actinoplanes sp. ATCC 53533. NCBI lineage: Bacteria > Bacillati > Actinomycetota > Actinomycetes > Micromonosporales > Micromonosporaceae > Actinoplanes > Actinoplanes sp. ATCC 53533. The sequence continues at coordinate 169,123 of NZ_QHHV01000006.1, forward strand.
TTACGAGCTGTAGCTGCTCAGCCTCTCTCGGTGTCGAAAGGGACCCTCCATCACGCCACCCCTGATCGATAGCAAGGGGGTGCGGGTACGCGGCGCCTACCGCGCCACCGGCAGCCATGATCACGACGATGCGTGACGGGTGCGCGAGCGCGAGCACCCGGCCGAACGACATTGGTAATGCCAGGGGGTGTGCCAAAGAGCGAAGAACATCGATCTCTGAGATGAGAGAGAACGCAGGTCAGGCCACGCGCCCACCAGCAGGAACAACATAGAGGCCACAAGGGCTACCCCTGATGGCCTGGGTGGGCATGAGGGCATGGAGGGTGCCCGATGCTCAGCTGGCCGGTGAACGCGACGATCTGCTGCTCGCCCCGGCGCCGGTGGACGTAGAACGCCTCGGGCTGCCGGTCGAGCCAGAATTCCACGAGCCTCGCGGACTCCGCCCCTTGGGTCCGCAGCGCGATCTGGCACACCTCCGCCCGGTCGGCCGGCTCGTAGCGGTGATCGCGCACCTCGAGCTCGTCGAGATGGGCGAAGCCGGACTGCGAACTCCGCTCGGACCGCTGCACGAACAGGACATCGGCGACGTGCGGCAGCGCGGCGTCATCGGCGACGGCGCGGGTGAGCAGGTGGCTCATCATGCGCTCGTGCATGACCGCGAACCGGTCGGCGTCCCGCCAGCGCAGCTCCGCCTCCACGATGGTGCGCACCGCGCCGGTGGGATACAGCCCGCGCGGGCCCGAGGTGATGAAGGGCAGCGCCCGCAGCCACCCGAAGAGAACGCCGGCGTCGGCGTCGGTGACCACGGCGCGCACCAGGCTCTCGTCGATCGTCGCGGCGTGCGCGCAGGCCTCCAGCGCCTGCCGGTGGGCGCCGGACGGGATGTCACCGATCAGCTGGTGGAAGATCGACAGGGCGAGCTCGCGGGGCAGGTCCTCGTCGGTGACGCCGTGCGGATCGGCGACGAGCAGCCGCGCCGCGACCCGCAGCGCGAGCGGGTTGCCACCGCAGGCCCAGCGCGTGTACTCGTGACGCTCCTCCGGCACGTCATGGGCGCGCAGCAGGTCCGTCGACTCCGCGGGCGTGAACGGTTCCAGCGCCAGCGGGACCAGGAGGTCGGACCATCCCGGTTCGGCCTGCCACAGCACCGACGGCGCCTGCCGGGAGGCCACGGCGACCAGGGCGCCGGCCGGGAGCGCCGGAATCACGGTGTGCCGCAGCCATTGCTCCGGCTGGTCCGCCTGCTCGAGGTCGTCGATCAGGACGAGGGGCGGGCGCGTCCCGGCACCCGGCATCTCGACCCGGCGGTCGTGCTGCCCGGGCCGGATGACCACGACCCGGCGGTGCCCGAGCCGGGCCTCGTCGGCGAACCGGGTCAGCAGCGTCGTCTTGCCGATCCCGCCCGGGCCGTACAGGTAGAGCACGGTGAACGTGTCCGTCCGGCCGGCCGACGCCACGCGGAAGGCCGTCAGCTCCTTGCCGCGGCCGTGGAAGGCGCGCATCCGCGCGTCCTGGATCTGCCGGTCGAGCACCGCGGCCGGCTGACGTTCGCTGAAGTCCATTTTGTTACCGTTCGCTCCCTGCGGGCCCGGTCCGGCGGGCACCGACCTGTGGCAACGCCGTAACACCATCGGCTGGTCGGCTGGTCGATGGTGTCAGGTGCGCGTCAGTTCGGCGCCGACGGCGTCCGCCCTGCCCCAAGGGGATAGCGAGGATGCCCGGTTGCCCGGGTGCCCGATCGCTCAGGCACCCGGGCCGGGACGGTCAGCAGCAGCGGCTCCCCGGGCGGTTGTCGGCCCGGTCGACGCGCTGACGTTCGAACTCGCGACGCGACAGCGGGGCTGCCTGCGGGTGCGTCACGCTGTGCCGGCGCAGGTACCGCGCGTACTGGTTCTCACCGGTCAGTTCGCTCAGGTACCACCGGACGCCGCCGAGGGCCCGGGCCAGCCTCATGGCGCCACGTCCCCGCCGCCCGGCTTCGCGCCGGCGGCCGCGAGTTCCCGGCGCTCCTCCGCGGTGGGGAACAGCCCCGCCGGCGCCGTCAGCGTGGACTCCACGAACTCCGTCTCGGTGGAGGGCAGGGGTTCGCGGGCGCGCACGGCACGCCAGCAGACCAGCGCCGCGTTCGCCAGCACGGCGATGACCAGCAGCGCGAAGAACGCGGCGAGGACGCCGTCGACCGTGGAGTTGGTGACCACGGCGTGCATCTGGTCGACGTTCTTCGCCGGGGCGAGCAGCTTGCCCTGGTCGAGGGCGTCCGCATACCGTTCCCGCTGGGCGAAGAAGCCGATCCGCGGGTCGTCGGAGAAGACCTTCTGGTAGCTGGCGGTGAGCGTGACCGCGGCGTCCCAGGCCAGCGGCACGCCGGTCACCCAGGCCCACTTGAGCCGGCCGCTCTTGATCAGGATCGTGGTCGCCACGGTCAGCGCGACGGCGGCGAGCAGCTGGTTGGCGATGCCGAAGAGCGGGAAGAGCTGGTTGATCCCGCCGAGCGGGTTGGTGACCCCGGTGTAGAGGAAGTAGCCCCAGGCCAGCACGACGACGGCGCTGGTCGCCCAGATGCCGGGCTTCCAGCTGACCCGGCCGATCGGCTTCCAGATGTTGCCCAGGGTGTCCTGCAGCATGAAGCGGCCGACCCGGGTGCCGGCGTCCACCGTGGTCAGGATGAACAGCGCCTCGAACATGATGGCGAAGTGGTACCAGAACGCCTTGAGCGATTCCCCGCCGACGACGCTGGAGAAGATCTCGGACATGCCGACCGCCAGCGTCGGGGCACCGCCGGTGCGGGCCACCAGCGTCTCTTCCTGTACGGCCGCCGCCGCGGCGGTGAGGTCCTGCGGCGTGATCGTGAACCCGAGCGTGGCCACCGCCGTCGACGCGCTCTCGGCGGTGGCGCCGAGGAAGCCCGCGGGGGCGTTCATCGCGTAGAACAGGCCCGGCTCCAGGATGCAGGCCGCGATCAGCGCCATGATCGCGACGAACGACTCCATCAGCATGGCGCCGTAGCCGACCAGCCGGACCTGGGACTCCTTCTGGATCAGCTTCGGGGTGGTGCCGGAGGAGATGAGCGCGTGGAAGCCGGAGAGCGCGCCGCAGGCGATGGTGATGAAGACGAACGGGAACAGCTTGCCGGCGAACACCGGTCCGGCGCCGGTGCTCGCGAAGGAGGTCACCGCGTCGGCCTTCAGCACCGGGGCGGCGATCAGCACGCCGACGGCGAGCAGGCTGATCGTGCCGATCTTCATGAACGTGGAGAGGTAGTCGCGGGGCGCCAGCAGCATCCAGACGGGCAGCACCGAGGCCAGGAACCCGTACGCGACCAGGCAGATCACCAGGGTCTCCGGGCTGAGGGTGAACGCGCCGGCCAGGCCGGAGTCCTGGATCCAGCCGCCGCCGACGATCGCGAGCAGCAGCAGGGCCACGCCGATGACCGAGGTCTCGACCACCCGGCCGGGCCGGATCACCCGCATGTAGAAGCCCATGAAGAGGGCGATCGGGATGGTCATCGCGATCGAGAAGGTGCCCCACGGCGAGTGGGCCAGGGCGTTGACCACGACCAGGGCGAGCACCGCCAACAGGATGATCATGATGGAGAACACCGCGATCAGGGCCGCCGCGCCGCCGAACGCGCCGATCTCGTCGCGGGCCATCTGGCCCAGGCTCTTGCCGTTGCGCCGCATCGAGAAGAACAGGATCACCATGTCCTGCACCGCGCCGGCGAAGATCACCCCGAAGATGATCCACATGGTGCCGGGCAGGTAGCCCATCTGCGCGGCGAGCACGGGCCCGACCAGCGGGCCGGCCCCCGCGATGGCCGCGAAGTGGTGACCGAGCACCACCCGGCGGTCGGTCGGCTGGAAGTCGACGCCGTCGTCGAGGCGCTCCGCCGGGGTGGCCCGCCGGTCGTCGACCCGCAGCACCTTGCGGGCGAGGAACTTCGCATAGAACCGGTACGCGATCGCGTACGAGCCGAGGGCGGCGATCACCAGCCAGATGGCCGAGATGTCCTCGCCGCGCGACAGCGCGATCATGCCCCAGGCGACCGCGCCGACGACGGCGACCGCCATCCAGGTGATCACGGTCCTCATGGTCGGCCGGGAGCGGCCGGTGGGTGGGCTGCTGGTCGTATCTGCGGTCACGGTGTTCCCCCTCGGGTCAGGGTGGGGCCGGGCGGATCGGTGCGGGGCGGATCGGTGCGGGGCGGATCGGCACGCCGGAGGCGGTACGCGGCGAGCAGCAGCAACGCGCTCACCGGCACCCAGGCGAACTGGTACCAGTAGAAGAACGGCACGCCGGCCAGGGCGGGGCCGCCGCCGGCGTACCAGGGGACCCAGAGCAGGCCGAGCAGCGGCGCGGCGAGGCACAGGGCAGACAGGACGGTGTTCCGCCGTTGTGCCCGGCTTGCCCGTGGGGTGAGTTCTGAGGTCACGTCGACGAGTTGCCTGGGCCGTCCCCATGGTTTACACAGATTTCCCGCAGGTTTCGAAATACCTCGGCACGGCGGTCAACCGAACCCGGTCCTCACGCAACCCGTACACGACAGCCAACCCAGGTGGTGAGCATGATTCAGTCGACGACCGCGGTGACGTTCCTGCTCATCGTCGGTGGCACGTCGCTGCTCGCCGTGACCGCCCGCCGGTTCCGCCGGCGTGACCGGCTGCCCAGCCTGGACGGCTGGGCGCTGGCCGACCGCAGTCTCGGCGGCAGCGTCACGTGGTTTCTGCTCGGCGGCACCATCTTCACCGCGTACACGTTCGCGGCGGTGCCGGGACTGGTCTACGGCGTCGGCGCGCTCGCCTTCTTCGCGCTGCCGTACACGGTGGTGCTCTGTCCGCTGGCGTTCGTCGTGCTGCCCCGGCTGTGGCAGGCGGCGCGCGACGGCGGGCACATCACCGTCGCGGACTACATCAAGGCCCGGTACGCCTCCCCGCTGCTGGCCCTGGCGGTGGCGCTCACCGGCATTCTCGCCACGATGCCCTACATCGCGCTGCAACTGCTGGGCATCCGGGCGGTGCTCACCGCGGGCGGGCTGTATCCGCAGGGCTGGGCCGGCGACCTGGCGCTCATCGGCCTGTTCGCCGTGCTGGCCGTCGCCACCTACCACCACGGCCTGCGCGCGCCGGCGGTGATCTCCCTGGTCAAGGGCGTGGCCATCGGCGGCGCGGTGGTCGCCGTGGTGGCCGTGGCGCTGGACGAGTTCGGCGGGCCCGGCCCGATGTTCGCCGCCGCCGAGGCGCGCCTGCCGACACCCGGCCTGCCCGGGGCCTCGATGCACCTGGACCCCACGCTCTACCCCGCGTTCGCCACCCTCGCGCTCGGCTCGGCGATGGCCCTGCTGATGTATCCCCACCTGCACACCGCGACGTTCGCCGCGTCCAGCGCGGACGTGGTGCGCCGGGTCACCGTCGCGCTGCCGGCCTGGACCGCGGTGCTGGGCCTGTTCGGGCTGCTGGGCATCGCCGCGCTCGCGGCGGGCGTGCTCGCCCCGGCCGGCAACGCCGAGGCCGCGGTGCCGCTGCTGGTCCGGGATCTCATGCCGGCCGCGCTGACCGGCGCGATCTTCGGCGCGTTCGTCGTCGGGGCGCTGGTGCCGGCCGCGGTCATGTCCATCGCGGCCGCGACGTTGTTCGTCCGCAACGTCTACGTCGAATACTTCCACCCGACCGCCACGCCCAAGCATCAGACCCGGATCGCCAAGCTGATCTCGCTGACCGCGAAGGTCGGCGCGGTCGGCTTCGTGGTCGGGCTCCGCAACCAGGATGCCATCAACCTGCAGCTGCTCGGTGGGGTGTGGATCCTGCAGACGTTCCCGGCGGTCGTGCTCGGCCTGTTCACCCGCCTGTCGCACAGCCGGGCGCTGCTGGCGGGCTGGGTCGCCGGCATGATCGTCGGGACGCTGCTGGTGGTCCGGCAGGGCTTCTCCGCCGTGGTGTGGATCGGCCTCGGCGACCACCGCACACCGGTGTACGCCGCGGTCGTCGCCCTGGCCGTCAATCTCGTCGTGGTCGCCGCCGCCGGCCCGGTGCTCGCGCGGGGCGGGCCGCGTCGCCTGCGTACCGGATCGGGGGTCGGACCGTCATGACGGAGGAGACCAAGCCGGCCCCGGCGACCATGCCGACGGCCGCGCCGCCCGGCCCGACGGCGGCCGGTTTCGCCGCCGGCGATGATCCGGAACGCGAGGCCGCGCTGGCGCGGCTGTTCCAGGAGCACTACAGCAGCATGCTGCGGCTGGCCGTGCTGCTCGGCGCCGACGACGCCGAGGACATCGTGGCGGAGGCGTTCTATCAGCTCTACCGGCGCTGGCGGCGGCTCCGCGGGGTCGAGAACGCGCTGCCGTATCTTCGTTCGGTGGTCTGCAACCTGAGCCGGATGCGCCTGCGTCACCTGCAGGTGATCCGCCGGCACGCCGGGCCCGCGGCCCGGCTGGCATATCCCGCGACCCTGCTCGCCGACCGGGCGGAGTCGTCGGCGGAGGCCGAGGCGATGCTGCACGACGACCACCGGGCGCTCGTCGGAGCCCTCAAGCAACTCCCGGCCCGGCAACGCGAGGCCCTGGTGCTGCGGTACTGGCTGAGCCTGCGCGAGGCGGAGATCGCGGCGGCCATGGGCATCTCCTGCGGGGCCGTCAAATCACACACGTCGCGCGGGATGGCCGCGCTGTCCCGGGTCCTGGAGGAGCGACGATGAAGAGTACGGGCGACACCGAGGAGCAGCTGCGCCGGACGCTCGAGACCCTGGCCGCCGGGGTCGAAGCCGCCCCGCCGGAATATCGCCGGGCGCGGGCCCAGTGGCGCAGCCGCGAGCGGCGCCGCCGGCTGATCCTCGCGATCCTGATCGCGCTGGTCTTCGCCGTGGCCGACGGCATCGGGCTGTGGGCCCTCAACCAGGCCCCGGAGAGCCCGAGCGTGATCTTCGAGGATCCGGCCGGGGTGAGCTCACCGGGGCCGGCCGATCGTCTCGGACCGCCCTAGTCCGGCGGCTGCGGAGACAGCCTTATGTCTGATATGCGAATATCGTCATCATGTCCGTCTCTCGCCGCACCCTGCTGCGTGCCGCCGCGGCTGCGCCGGCCGCTGTCGCTGTTTCGGCCGCTGTCGCCATGCCGGCCGCCGGCACCCCGGCCGCGCCGCGGGTTCCCGGCCGCCTCCCCACGCCCGGCGACTGGAAGGCGCTGGCCGCGAGCCTCGACGGCGCCGTGGAACTGCCCGGCACGACCGCCTACGACCAGGCCCGCCGCCTCGTCGATCCCCGCTTCGACACCGTCGCCCCACCGGCGGTCGCCCGGTGCGCCGGCCGCGCCGACGTCGCCGAGGTGATCCGCTTCGCCCGGCGGTTCGGCGTGCCGGTGGTCCCGCGCGGCGGCGGCCACTCCTATGTGGGTGCCTCCACCAGCCGCACCGCCGTGGTCCTGGACCTGCGCGGCCTGCGGGCCATCGGGTACGACCCGGGCAGCCGCACCGCGAGGATCGGCGGCGGCGCCAAGCTCATCGACGTCTATGACGAACTCGACGGGCACGGCGTCTCGATCCCCTCGGGTTCCTGCGGCACGGTCGGCATCGGCGGGGTCACGCTCGGCGGCGGGGTCGGCATGGCGGCCTCCGCGTACGGGCTGACCTGCGACGCCGTGACCGCCGCCGAGGTCGTCACCGCCGACGGGCGGCACCGCACCGTGCACGCCGGCCGGGAACCGGACCTGTTCTGGGCCCTGCGGGGCGGCGGGGGCGGCCAGGTCGGCGTCGTCACGGCCTGGCGGATGCGCACCTACCCGGCGACCACGGTCGGCACCTTCGTCCTGACCTACCCGTGGAGCGACGCGGCCCGGGTGGCCGCCGGCTGGCAGGCCCGCCTGTCGGGCGCCCCCGACGAGACCTGGTCGGCGTGCCAGTTCGCCACCGACGCCGAGGGCCGCCTCGGCGTGCGGATCGCCGGGGTGCTGCTGGGCGGCGCCGCGGACGCCGAGGTAGCGGAGATCGTCCGGGCGATCGGGCGCGAACCGGAAACGGTACGCCTCGAACGGCTGCCACACCGCACCGTCGTGCACAACCGCAGCGACTGCGACGACGCCCGGGACTGCGGTCCCCGGGCCACCGAACTGGTGGGCAGCGACGTCTTCCCGCGGATCCTGCCCGCCGGCGCGATCGCCGTGCTGCTGGCCACCGTGGAACGCCGGGCCCGTGATCGCCGGCCCGGGGTGGCCAAGCTCAAGCGGATGACCGGGGCGCAGGCCCGGGTCCCCGCCGGCGCGACCGCGTTCCCCTGGCGCGACGCGCACACGATGCTGCAGTGGCTGGTCCAGCCGGCGGCCGGCGATCCCGCCACGGTGAGCGCCGCGTACGCGTGGATCGACGCGGGTCACCGGGCGATGGCCCGCTGGTCGGCCGGCCGGTACGTCAACTATCTCGAACCGGACCCGGCCCACGTGCCGCGCTACTACGCCGGAAATCTCGCGCGGCTGCGCCGGATCCGGGCGGCGGCCGACCCGGACCGGCTGTTCCGCTCGCCGTACGCGGTCTGACCGGGCCGCTTTCGCCTCCGCGACGGGCCCGCTCGGGCTAGTCGCTCGTGGGCCAGGTGGGACCCTGGTCGGTCCAGGTGACACCCTTGTTGCGGCAGAGGCAGAAGGGGTGGCCGACGGGGTCGGTGTAGACGCGGAAGCCGTAGCCGTCGGGGCCGATGGAGTCCCGCTGCAGGGTCGCGCCGAGGGCCAGGACGCGGCTCTGTTCGGCCTCGATGTCGTCGACTTCGAAGTCGAGGTGGAACTGCTTGGGGTGCTCGCTGTCGGGCCACCGCGGGGCGCGGTAGTCCGCCACCCGGATGAAGGCCAGCTCGATCTCGCCGAACTGGACACCGGCCCAGTTCTCGTCGCTGCTCCCCTTGACCGGGCGACCCGTCACCTCGGAGTAGAAGGCTGCCAGCTTCATCGTGTCCGGGCAGTCGATGATGAAATCGGTGAGTCGCAGCATCCGGCGATCTTGCCACACCACACCGTCGACACCCGGGTACGGGCGCCGGTTCGCCAGGGCAGGGCACCGCTGGCTGTGGTTCCTCGGCACGGTCGACACCTTTATGGCGAGCCTCCGGAAGACCGGGGCCGAGCCCGCCGCGCAGCACTTCGTCATGCTCCGCGACGGCGCCATGGCGACCGGCTGCCTCTTCGACCGGGTGCTGATCTGTGCGACCTTCCTCGGCGGCGTCGAGGAACTCATCCGGGCTCACACCGCGGGCCGGCCGTCCGCCTGATCAGCTGCCGTCCACCGGGCGGCCGTGCGCGTCGGGCACCCCGGACTTGCGCCAGAAATAGGCGTTGATCTGGTCACGCCACTCCCGCGCGCAGCGCACCTGCTCGCCGAGCCGCTCGGTCACCCGGGCGTGCAGCTCCGCGGTGACCAGCCCGCCGACCGGCACGGCCCGCCACCACGCCACGAGCTCCGCCGCCTGCTCGGCGCCGGCGAAGTGGGTGTCGTAGATGTGCTGGATGACGGTGGAGCCGGACCGCAGCAGGTGGCCGTACGGCACGTGGTGGAAGAAGAGCAGCAGCTCGTCCGGGCACGACCACACCGACTCGTAGACGTCGGACCACGGCGCCGGATACTGCCCAGTGAAGCCGGTGCCCGACGCGCGGGTCCGGTCGACGCCCACCCCGTCGCGGTCCGCGAAGTGGTAGGTGCCCCAGCGGCTGTACTCGTAGCCGTCGACGGCGGGGCCGTAGTGATCGCCCGGGTGCACCATGAAGCCGACACCCAGCGGCGCGGTGTACCGCTCGTAGGTGCGCCACGACCCGTCCATCATCAGGTGCAGGGTGCGCCGCAGGGCCGGATCGTCCGGGCCGAAGGTGAGGCTGATCCACTCGTCGAGCAGCTCGCCCGGGTCCGCACCCGGATCCCAGGCGAGCCGGCCGAACGCGTACAGGTTGGCCTGGGCGAGCGGGTGGCCGGTCCAGAACGGGTCGTCGCCCACGTTGGAGACCGCCACCAGGCCGCCGCCGGCGAGCTCGGCGACGGACCGGCCGGCCAGCGGGAAACGCAGCAGCTCGCTCCACTGCGGGGCCAGGTAGCACACGTGCCGCTGCTGGCCGGTGTATTCCTGGGTCACCTGCAGCTCCACCGCGACGCTGGTGGCCGGCATCGCGGCGATCACCGGCGACAGCGGCTCGCGCGGCTGGAAGTCGATCGGGCCGTACTTGACCTGCAGGACGACGTTGGCGTGGAACCGGCCGTCGAGCGGCACGAAGTGGTCGTAGGCGGCCCGGGCCCGGTCGGTGGCACGGTCCCGCCAGTCCTGGTGATGGTTGTAGACGAAGGCCCGCCAGTGCACGACCCCGCCGAACGGTTCCAGCGCGGCGGCGAGCAGGTTCGCGCCGTCGGCGTGGCTGCGGCCGTAGCCGAACGGGCCCGGCTGGCCCTCGGAGTCCGCCTTCACCACGAAACCGCCGAAGTCCGCGATGGCGGCGTACACCCGGCCGGCCGCTTCGCGCCACCAGCGCCGCACCCCCTCGTCGACCGGGTCCGCGGTCGGCAGCCCGCCGACCAGCATCGGCGCGGCGAAGCTCACCGAGAGATGGACCCGGATCCCGTACGGCCGGAGCACCGTGGCGATGGCGGCGACGTCGGCGAGCCGATCGGTGAGCAGCCGAGCCTCCGCGGCGTGCACGTTGACGTTGTTGACGGTCACCGCGTTGATCCCGCAGGCGGCCAGCAGGCGGGCGTACGCGTGGACCCGGCTCAGGTCCTCGCGCAGCGCGCCGTCCCGCCAGAACAGCGAGCCGCCGGCGTAGCCGCGCTCCACCTGGCCCATGACCGGGTGCACCGCCACGTTGTCCCAGTGGTCGAGCATCCGGCGCCGCGCCGCCGGGGACTCGGTGCGGGCCGGGAAGTCGGCACCGAAGGCGGCGGCGCCGAGCCTGACCACGTGGAAGAGCCCGTACAGCAGGCCGGCCGGCGTCGCGGACCGTACCGTCGTGGTCCCGGCCGCCCGGACCAGCTCGTAGCCGTCGCCGTCGGCAGCCGGATCCGGATCCGTCCGGAGGACGAGGTCGGGCGCCCCGCCGCCCGGCTGGCCGGTACGGACCTCGCCGCCGTACCGCGCGCAGGCCTGGGCCACCTCGTTCCGCACGGTGTCGACGAGCGGGCCCGTGCCGACGACCAGCGTGCGCCGGGACCCGATCGGCTGCCAGGCCACCGGCGGCAGCCAGGCGTGATGGACCTCGGTCTCGCTCATCGGGCTCACCAATCGTGGACGGTGCCGTCGGGCAGCCGGTTCACCGGCAGGTAGGCCGCCTGGTACGGGTACCTCGCCGCGGCAGCCAGGTCGAGGCGCACGCCGAGGCCGGGCAGCTCGCCGGGGTGCAGCAGACCCGCCGCGAAGGTGAACGAGGTCTCGAACACGTCCGCGGTGACGGCGGCGTGCGGCATGTACTCCTGGATGCCGAAGTTGTGGACGGCCAGTCCGAGGTGCAGCGCGGCGGCCATGCCGACCGGGGAGACGTCGGTGGGCCCGTGCATGCCCGACCTGATCTGGTGCAGCCCGGCGAGGTCGAGGATCCGGCGCAGCGCGGTGATGCCGCCGGTGTGGGTGGGCGACGAGCGGATGAAGTCGACGAGTTGCTCGCCGATCAGCGTCCGGTAGTCGTGCACGGAGTTGAAGACCTCGCCGATCGCCAGCGGGGTGACCGTGTGCGAGCGGACGAGCCGCAGCGCCTCCTGGTTCTCGGCCGGCGTGCAGTCCTCCAGCCAGAACAGGTCGTACGGTTCGAGTGACCGGCCGAGCCGGGCGGCCTCGATCGGGGTCAGCCGGTGGTGCACGTCGTGCAGCAGCGGCAGCTCCGGCCCGAACTCGTGGCGGACGGCTTCCAGCACCCCGGGCAGGTGCCGCAGGTAGGCGCGGCTGTCCCACTGCTCCTCGACCGGCCGCGCGGCCCGCCGGGCCGGCTCGTAGGCGGTGCCGGGGTCGGTGACGCCGTAGAGCGCGGCGATGCCCGGCACCCCGGACTGCACCCGGATCGCGCGGAAGCCCTCGGCCAGCCGCCGGTGGATCGCCTCGGACAGCTCGGGCAGGTCCCGCCCGCCGGCGTGGCCGTAGGCGAGCAGCCCGCGCCGGCTCGCCCCGCCGAGCAGCTGATACAGCGGCAGCCCCGCGCGCTGCGCCACCAGATCCCAGAGCGCCACGTCGACGGCCGCGATCGCGGTCATGGTCACCGGGCCGCGCCGCCAGTACGCACCGCGGTGCAGGTACTGCCAGGTGTCCTCGACGGCGTGCGCGTCCCGGCCGATCAGCAGCGGTGCGACGTGGTCGCTCAGGTAGGACGCGACGGCCAGCTCCCGGCCGTTGAGGGTGGCGTCGCCGAGCCCGATCAGGCCCTCGTCGGTGGTGATCCGCAGCGTGACGAAGGTGCGGCCCGGGCTGGTGACGACGACCTCGGCGGACTCGATGATCACCGCGGGTCCTCGCGTACCACCAGGACGTCGCGGGCGCCGACGGTGAGCGGCGCCCCGCGGGAGATCCGATCACCGGAGAGCAGCTCCGTGCCGTCGACGGCCGCGGTCACCCGCACCGGTACGGAGTCGTGGTTGAGCAGGAACAGGATGCGGGTCCCGTCCGGCGTCACCCGGGTCGCCGTCTCGAGCGCGGGCCGGTCCGGGTACGCCCCGGTCAGGCCGTGCCGGTCCAGCACCTGCCGCACCACCCAGGAGACACCGGCGGCGTCGAGGCCGGCGGCGACGTACCAGCCGTGCCCGGCGCCGAAGGTGTTCCGGGTGACCGCCGGAGTGCCCGCGTAGAAGTCCGCCTGATACGTGCCGACGGTCGCCGCGCCCTGGGGGATCACCAGCTCGAACAGCAGCCGGGCGGCGACCTCGACGTCGGCGCCGAGCCGGACCGGGTTGACGAACTCCGGACCGCGCGCGTCCCACTCGTCGATCCGGACACCCATGAGCGCGCCGAGCGGCCCGGGCACGTCGGTCAGGAAGGCGTTGTCGTTCTCGTCCACCCGCGCCGACAGGAAGGTGGTGACCACGGAGCCGCCGCGCTCGGCGACCGCCTCCAGCCGCGCCGCGAGATCGCCCTTCACCATGTGCAGCGCGGGCGCCAGCACCACGTCGTAGCCCGCCAGGTCCGCGGTCACCGCGACGACGTCCAGATCCGCACCCGCCTCCCACAGCGCGCGGTGGTAGGCCAGCACCACCTGCTGGTAGCGGACCAGCCGGGACGGGCCGTCGGAGATCTCCAGCGACCACCAGCTGTCCCAGTCGAACAGCAGCGCCACCCGGGCCGGGGTCCGCGCGCCCAGCACCGCGCCGCCGAGCCGGCCGAGCTCCTCGCCGAGCGCCGCGACCTCGCGGAACACCCGGGTGTCGGACCGGCCGGCGTGGCCGATGACCGCGCCGTGGTATTTCTCGCACGCGCCCCGCGAGGCGCGGAGCTGGAAGAACAGCACGGCGTCCGCGCCGTGCGCGACGGCCTGCCAGCTCCACAGCCGCATGAGCCCGGGCCGCTTGAGCGGATTGACGTCCCGCGCGGCGGTGTGGCTGGGCGTCTGCTCCATCAGCCAGAACGGCTGGCCGTCCTTCAGCCCGCGGATCAGGTCGTGGGTCAGGGCCATCCGCGCGGCCGACTCGTCGTCGGGCGGGTAGTTGTCCCAGGAGGCGAAGTCCAGGTGCGGCGCCCAGCGGTGGTAGTCGATCGGCCGGTACATGCCCATGAAGTTGGTGGTGACCGGGACGTCCGGGCTGGACTCGCGGATGGCCGCCTTCTCGTCGCGGAAGTTCGCCAGCATCGCGTCCGACATGAACCGCAGGTAGTCCAGGGTGATGCCCTGGAAGGCGGTGTGGTCGGGGCCGCGCCAGTGCTCGGTCAGCGCGGACGGCGCCTCGATCTGGTCCCAGCCGGTGAAGACGTGCGACCAGAAGGTGGTGTTCCAGGCGTCGTTGAGGGCGTCCAGGGTGCCGTACCGGGCCCGCAGCCACTCGCGGAAGCCGGCGGCGCAGAGGTCGCAGTAGCACGCGCCGCCGTACTCGTTGCCGACGTGCCAGGCGATCACGGCCGGGTTCCCGGCATAGCGCCGGGCGACCCGGCGGGCCAGTTCGGTGGCGAGCCGGCGGAACACCGGCGAGCTGGGGCACGAGTTGTGCCGCTGCCCGAAGCGGTGCCGCCGGCCCTCGAAGTCGGTGCGGGTCACCTCCGGGAAGGCGCGGGCCAGCCAGGGCGGATGCGCGCCGGTGCCGGTCGCCAGGCAGATCCGCCGGCCCTCGGCCGCCGCGCGCGCGACGACGCGGTCCAGCAGCGCGAAGTCGTACTCGTCCGGTCCGGGCTGGGTCAGCGCCCAGTCGAAGACGCCGAGCGTGACGGTGTCGATGCGGGCCTCGTCGAACAGCCGGTAGTCCTGCTTCCACACCTGCTCGGGCCACTGCTCCGGGTTGTAGTCGCCGCCGAAGGACACCTTGGGGGTGACGGGCAGGGTCATGCGATGAACTCCTTCCGCAGGTCGGCGATCATCGGCCGGCTGATCCGCAGCAGGGCCAGGGCGAACACCGGCACCAGCAGCATCGGCACCGCCTCGGACCACCGGGCCGTGAGGCTGACGGCCACGGCCAGCAGGCAGGCGACGCCCAGGCTCACCGAGGGCGTACGGGTGAGGTAGTAGCCGGCGAGCCGGGCGACGTCACGCAGGCGGAACGCGAAGAGGGCGTGGATGACCAGCGCGTTGACGCCCCACACCGCCGCCGTGACCAGGACCAGCGTCAGCGGCACCAGCCACCAGCCCGGCAGGCCCGCCGCACCGAGGTGGGCGATGTTCAGCGCCAGCACGGTGCACCAGGCCAGCGGCGGGAGGCAGACGCCGAGGACGCCGGGCAGACTCTGCCGGTAGCTCCGCCAGAACGCCCGCGCCGGCCGCAGGTCGGCCAGGTCCGTGCCGCGATGATGCACCGCGCCGAGCACCGCCGAGAACGCCGGGCCGAGCGGCAGGGCGCAGGCCGCCGCCAGCGGCAGGTTGCTGGCGTCCCGGCCCACCAGCACGAGGACGGTCAGGCCGGGCGCGGCGCAGAGCAGGAAGAGCAGCTCGGCGGTGAGCAGCGTGTGGATCAGCGCCGCGGCACGGGCCAGCGGGCCCGTGCCGAACTCGCGCCGGGTGGTGTCCACGCTCATTGGAAGCGCTCGTACGCCTTGTTGACCATCTCGATGTACTTGTCGGACTTCTTGGCCTTCAGCTCGGCCACGTAGGCGTCCCACTCGGTGAGCGGCCGCTGCCCGAGGATGAACCGCAGCGAGTTCTGGGTGACGTGGTCCTTCAGCGACGACTCCCACAGCGTCGCCTGCTCGCGCTCCTCGTCGTTCAGCGGGTGCGGGGGCGCGACCACCAGGGGCGTCCGGGCGTTCATCACCTTCTGGAACTCCATCTCCTCCGGCGGGAAGAAGGACTGGACCAGGTCGAGGCTGCCGCCGTACACGAAGACGCCGTTCTGGAAGCCGAAGTCCTTCTGCAGGTGCTTGCCCGCCTTGGGGTTGTTCCCGAGGAAGCCGACGTCGGCGGCGAGCGTGCGCTTGCCGGCCGCGTCCTTGGTGTAGGTCGTCCCCTCGACTCCCCACTTGGCGAACTCCTGGCCGGCGTCGGAATACCAGAGCCAGTCGATGAACTGCATCATCGCCACGAAGTTCTTGCTCTGCAGCGCCTTCGTCGAGATCATGATGCCGTTCTCCGAGCGGCTGGCCGGGTTGATCTCACCCGCCGGGCCCACCGGCAGCGGGATCCTGATGAGCCTGGCCTTGGGCAGCGTGCTCTTCAGGTCCGGCCGGTTCTCGTTGACCAGGGTCTGCGCGTTGGCGCCGATGACGAACGACTTTCCGTTGGCCAGCTTCTGCCGCGCGGCGTCGTCGGTCTGGGTGAAGCTCTCCGGGTCGAGCAGCCCTTCGGCCACGAGCTTGTTCAGGTATCGCAGCATCTGCTGGTACTGGTCCGTGGCGCCGGTGTAGTCGAACTTCTTCGTGGCCGCGTCCCAGTGGGCGTGCTGGTACGACCAGCCGGCGTAGAGCCCGTAGGACGCGCCCAGGATGCTCAGCAGGCTCCCGCCCGGATTGGGCTTGCTCCACCGCTCGGAGTACGGGTACGACGACGGGTACCGGGCCTTCATCGCCTTGAGGACGGTGTAGAGCTCGTCCCAGGTCTTCGGGGGCTGCAGGTTCAGTTCTTCGAGGATGTCCGCGCGGAGCGCCAGCGAGTAGTCCTGGGTGGGCTTCTCATGCAACCCGGGCAACAGATAGAACTTGCCGTTCGACTGCCGCAACTGGTTGATCTCCGGTTCGAGCTTCCACTTGGCGATCTTGTCCTTCAGGTTGGGCAGCAGGTCCAGGTAGTCGCTGACCGGCAGGATCGCGCCGGAGGAGACGAAGGCGTCCTCGGCCGGGTGGTAGGTCTTCGGAATGATCATCGGCGCGTCCCCGGCGCCGATGAGCAGGCTGCGCTTCTGCTCATAGTCGCTCAGCGGTACGGCCACCGGCTCGATCTTCACGTTGGTCCGCTTGGTCAGCTCCGACCAGAACATCCAGTCGTTCTTCAGCGGATAGAACGAGTGGTTGTTGTAGAGGGCGGTGAAGGACAGCGGCTCGGTGGCCTTGAACTGGTCGCCGATGCCGTACTGGGCCATCGCGCCGACCCGGCTGCCGGAGAGGTCCTCGGCCTTGGTGGGTTCCTCGGAGCAGGCGACGAGGCCGAGGGTGAGCAGGCCGGCGGCGGCTGCCGCCACGCCGCGCCACGTTCCTGTGCGCATGGCTGTCCTTTCGGGGATCGGAGGAGGAGGTGGTGGATCAGCCCTTGACGGCGCCGAGCATCACGCCCGACACGAAGTACCGCTGGATGAAGGGATAGACCGCGAGGATGGGCAGCGTGGTGAGCACGACGGTCACCGCCTGCAGGGTGGCCGCCGCCTGGACCGCGTCGGCGTCCGCCACGCCACCAGCCGACTGGGCACCGGTTGCCCCGGCGAGGAGATTGCGCAGGTAGACGGTCACCGGGAACAGTTCCTGCCGGTCCATGTAGAGGAACGCGGTGAACCACGAGTTCCAGTAGGACACCGCGTAGAACAGCACCATCGTGGCGATGACGGCCTTCGACAGCGGCAGCACGATCCGCAGCAGCGTGCCGTAGGTGCTGAGCCCGTCGACGGCGGCAGCCTCCTCCAGCTCGACCGGCAGGCTCTCGAAGAACGCCTTCATCACGAGCAGGTTGAACACGTTGATGGCGTTGGGCAGCACCACGGCCCAGATCGAGTTCTTCATGCCGAGGCTGGTGATCAGCACGTAGTTGGGGATCAGGCCGCCGGAGAAGAACATCGTGAACACCGCGATGCCGACCAGCGCGCCGCGCCCTTTGAGCCGCGGCTTGGACAGCACGTAGGCGTAACAGGTGGTCAGCACGATGGCGATGAACGTCGCGACCACGGTGTAGACCACGGTGTTGCGGTAGTTCGTCCAGAACATCGAGTCGGACATCACCAGCTTGTAGGCGGTCAGGTCGAAGCCGCGCGGCACGAGGCTGACCTTGCCCGCGATGAGGTACGACTCGTCGCTGAGCGAGCGGGCCACGATGTTGACGAAGGGGTACAGCGTCACGAACACCACGGCGGTCAGGAAGACCGCGTTCACCGCCCGGAACACCCGTTCGCCCCGGGTGGACCGGATCCCGCGGCGCGGGGCCCGCTTCGGCTCGCGGACGGCCGGGCCGACGGTCACCACAGGCTCGTCCCGACCGTGCGCCGGGCGATGGCGTTCGCCGACAGCACCAGCACCAGCCCGATCACGGCCTCGAAGAGCCCGATCGCGGCGGCATAGCTGAAGTTGCTGGACTCGAAGCCGATCCGGAACAGGTACGTGGAGATCACGTCCGCCGTGGGATAGGTCAGCGGGTTGTACAGCAGCAGGATCTTCTCGAAGCCGACCGCCAGGAAGGTGCCGATGTTGAGGATCAACAGGGTCACCATCGTGGGCCGGATGCCCGGCAGCGTCACGTGCCACGTCTGCCGCCAGCGGTTGGCGCCATCCATCCGGGCCGCCTCGTAGAGGTTTTCGTCGATCGTGGTCAGCGCGGCGAGGTAGAGGATCGTCCCCCAGCCGACCGTCTGCCAGACCTCCGACGACACGTAGATCGTCCGGAACCACTCCGGGCGTTGCAGGAACGGCACGGCGTCGCCGCCGAGGCCACGAACCAGCTGGTTGACCGTGCCGTCGACGGAGAGCAACTGCATGACGATGGCGGCCACGATCACGATCGACAGGAAGTGCGGCAGGTAGGACACGGACTGGACGAAACGCTTGAGCTTGCGGGTGCGGACCTCGTTGAGCAGCAGCGCGAGCACGATGGGCAGCGGGAAACAGAAGACCAGGGTGAGCACGCCGAGGAGCAGGGTGTTGCCGAAGACCTCCCAGAACGTGGGGTCGCTGAAGAACAGCCGGAAATAGCGCAGGCCCGCCCAGGTCTCGCCGAACACGCTGCCGCCGGGCTTGAACCGGCGGAACGCGATCACGTTCCCGAGCATCGGCAGATAGCGGAAGACCAGGAAGAACAGCAGCGGCAGCACCGCCAGCGAATAGAGCTGCCAGTCCCGGCGCAGGGTGTGCCGCCAGGTGCGGCGCCCGGCGCGGCCGGCGGGCTCGCGGGAGTCCACGATGGTCGGCGGGGGCGGATCGGACGTGCTCAACGCGCTCACCCGCAGTCCTCCAACCGGCCGAAACTTTCGGCACGCCGACGTAAATATCGGCGTTACATTGGCGAACGTAATTTCGTTCCCACCCGATGTCAAGGCACGTCCGGGCGCCCTTGACATTGACGATGGTCATCGTGGAATCTTGTCGCAGGCGTGCGGATCGCCGCCACCGGGCGGATTCCTTGCGGTCAACTTCCGGGAGGTCCGGCGGTGCCGGGCCGTGCCGCTCAGCCGAACAGCGGGTCGTCCAGCAGGTGCGCGAAGGCGAGCTCGGCGGCGCCGATCAGGGCGGCGTCGTTGCCCAGCCCGGGCGTCCGCATCCGGATGTGCTCGCGGAAGGCCGGCAGCGCGATGGCGTTCATCCGGCTCCGGATCTGGGCCGCCGCCACCAGGTACACGTCGCGCAGGGTGCCGCCGAAGATCACCGCTTCGGGGTTGAAGATGTTCGCGAGGTTGCCCACCCCGAAGCCGATCCACTCGCCGACCTGGCGGACCGCGAACTGGGCCTGGCTGTCGCCGCTCATCGCCGCGTTGACCACGCCCAGCACGGCCTCACGACCCGTCTCGCCGGCCCTGCCGGCGTGTTCGAGCAGCGCGTACTCGCCGATCTCGGTCTCCCAGCAGCCGCGGGACCCGCAGCCGCACTCGCGGCCGTACGGATTGACGACCATGTGGCCGACCTCGCCGCCGTACCCGCCGTAGCCGGCCACCCGGCGGCCGCCGGCGATGATGCCGGCGCCGATCCCGATGTCACCGTGCAGATAGACGACGTTGTCGCAGCCGGCCGCGACGCCCCGGCTGTGCTCGACCAGCGCCGAGACGTCGGCGTGGTTGCCCACGGTCACCCGGCCCGCGGCGCCGAGCGCGGAGCGGAGCGCCGCATCGACCGGTTCCTCGGCCGATCCGATAGTGGGGGTGAGACCGACCATCCCGTCCGCGCGGCGGGCCCGGCCGACGACGGCCACCCCGGTGCCGACGGTACGAACATCGTCGGTCATCGCGCGGCTCATGTCGTGGACGAAGTCGGCGAGCGGCCGGACCGTGTCCAGCAGCGGCATGCCGCGCGGGCGGTCGGTCTCGCGACGGTCCAGGATGCACCCGCCCAGGCCGACCCGGGCCGCGCGGAGCCGGTCCACCTCGATGCTCAGCGCGTACGCGTGCACCTTCGACGACTCGGGCCGGACGACCAGCGACGGTCGCCCGGCCCGGCCGGTCTCGCGGGGTGCCGCCTCGCTGACCAGTCCCGCGGTGGTCAGCTCGGCGGTCAGAACGCCGATGGTGCTGCGGTTGAGTCCCAGGCGGCTGGTGAGCTCCGCCCGGGAGGTGGCGCCGTGCAGGTGCACGTAGCGCAGCAGAGAACCGAGATTGTGCCGGCGGACCTCCTCCGGGCCGGGGGCGGCTCGCATCGGATCGCCGTCCCCGTGCCCGGAGTTCCGCTCACCTGGTTCCGGTAGCGGACGCCCTGCGCCGGGCCAAGGCATCCACGCTGGCGGCGACCAGCAGGATCGCGCCGGTGAACATGTACTTCTGGCCGGACGAGAAGCCCATCAGGCCCATGCCGTTGTCGATCACGGCGATCACCGCGCCGCCGATCACCGCGTTGATCACCTTGCCCTTGCCGCCGAAGAGGCTGGTGCCGCCGATCACGGCCGCGCCGACCGAGTAGAGCAGGATGTTGCTGCCGCCGGTGTTCGGGTCGACCGAGCTGGCCCGGCTGACCGCCATGATGCCGCCGATGGCGGCCATGAAGGAGCAGATCGCGAAGACCGAGATCCGGATCCGGTCGACCGGGATGCCGGCGCGGCGCGCCGCCTCGGTGTTGCCGCCGACCGCGTACACGTGCCGGCCGTACGTGGTCCGGCCGAGCACGAAGGTCCAGAAGATCAGGAAGGCCACGATGATCGGGACGACGATCGGCACGCCCTTCAGCGAGTTGATCGCCGGGTTGACCGCCCGCTCCTGGGTCAGCACCGCCGTGGTGACCAGCACCAGGACGGCCAGGCCGCCGATCCGCAGCAGCACCACGCCGATCGGGTCGGTCACCAGGCCGCGGGCCGCCCGGCTGCGGACCCGGCTGAACTGCACCAGCGCGTAGCCGGCCAGCACGCCGACGGCGAGCACCCAGCTCCACAGCACCGGGATGTTGTTGTTGTTCAGCGAGATGACGAACTCGTCGCGGATCGAGATGTTGATGCCGCCGCCGAGCAACTGCAGCAACAGGCCCTGGAAGCCGAGGAACGCGGCCAGCGTGACGACGAACGACGGGATGCCGACCTTGGCGATCAGCACGCCGAGCACCAGGCCGATGACCACGCCGGTTACCAGTGCCGCCGGAATGGCGACGTACCAGGCCATGCCGTGGTTGGTCAGCAGGATGGCCATGACCGCGCCGCAGACGCCGCTGGCGAAGCCGGCGGAGAGGTCGATCTCGCCCAGCAGCAGGACGAAGATCAGCCCCATCGCGATGAAGACGACCTGGGCGCTCTGGGTGAACAGGTTCGCGAAGTTCAGCGGGCTGAAGAACGTCTCCCGGGCGATGCCGAAGATCAGGGAGAGGACGATGAGGCCGAGGACGGCCGGCATGCTGCCGAGGTCGCCGCCGCGGACCCGGCCCCAGTAGTCGTGGATGTGGCTGCCGACGGTCGGCTTGACGACCTTGAGGCCGCCGGCTGTGGTCGTGGTGGTGGTCACTGGTCGCCTCCGGGCGTGATCTCGATGCCGCCGTTGAAGTCGGAGGGCTTCTCCGGCGGGAGGCCGAGGTTGCCGCTGCGGCCGGAGGTGATCAGTTCGACGATCTGGGAGTGGGTGACGTCGCTGGTCTTGACCTGGGCGGCGGTGCGGCCGAGGTAGAGCGCGGCGATGCGGTCGGAGACGGCGAAGACATCGTTCATGTTGTGCGAGATCAGCACGACGCCGAGGCCGTTGTCGGCGAGCCGGCGGACCAGCTCGAGGACCTGGGCGGTCTGGGCCACGCCGAGCGCGGCGGTGGGTTCGTCGAGGATGACGACCCGGCTGTTCCAGAGCACGGCCTTGGCGATGGCGACGGTCTGGCGCTGACCGCCGGAGAGGCTGGCGACGAGTTGACGCAGGGACTTGACGGTGCGGACCGAGAGGCTGGCCAGGGTGTCACCGGCCATTTGTTCCATGGTCGGCTCGTCGAGGACCAGCCCGCGGACCTTCTCGCGGCCGAGGAACATGTTCTGGACGATGTCGAGGTTGTCGCAGAGCGCGAGGTCCTGGTAGACGACCTCGATGCCCAGGGCGGAGGCGTCGCGGGGGCTGTGGATGGCGACCTGGTCGCCGCCGAAGGTGACCGTGCCCGCGTCGATGGTGTAGATCCCGCTGACGCATTTGACCAGGGTGGACTTGCCGGCGCCGTTGTCGCCGACGAGCGCGGTCACCTCGCCGGGGTAGACGCTGAGTCCGACATCGTGCAGGACCTGGACGGGACCGAAGCTCTTGTCGATCCCGTTGAGTTCCAGAAGGGGTGTCGCGGCCACGGTGGTTCTCCTTCGCTTGGTGACCGGCTTGCGGCGCCGCCCCCGCCCGCAGGGGCGAGAGCGGCGCCGTCGTAGCTTTCCGGGAACTGACCCGGCCTCAGCCGAACGTCAGCTGATGCCCGCGTCGGTGCAGGCCTTGGCGAAGTCGGGGGTGCAGAGCTCGGCCTTGGTGACGAACCCGTCGGCGACGACGTCCTTGACGTTCGCCTTGGTGATGGACTGCGGGTCCAGCAGCACCGAGGGCACATCCTTGCCCGAGTCCGGGTCCTTGATGGTGCCCGTCGCGGTGGTCGGCTTCTCACCCTTGGCCAACGAGATCGCCAGCGCGGACGCCGCGTCGGCCTCCTTCTTGATCGCCTTGTAGACCGTCATGCACTGGTCACCGGCGAGGATGTTCTGCAGACCCTGCACCGTCGCGTCCTGACCGGTGACCGGGACCTGACCGTTCAGCTTGTTCTTCTTCAACACCGAGATGGCCGCGTTACCCAGACCGTCGTTAGCGGCCAGCACACCCTTGATGTTCTTGTTCGAGGTCAGCATCTGCTCGAAAATCGTGCCACCCTGGGCGTTGTCCCAGTCCGGCACCGACTGGTTCGGACCCTTGGTGAAGGTCCCGTCGGCATACTTCGGGTCCAGCACCGAGTTGTAACCCTGCGCGAACAACGTCGCGTTGTTGTCCGTCGGCGAACCGTTGAGCTCGGCCACGACCGGCTTGACGTACTTCTTCTCGGTCAGACACTCGACCAGACCCTGACCCTGCAACTCACCGACCTTGACGTTGTCGAACGACACGTAGTAGTTCGCACCACCATTGAGAGTCAACCGGTCATAGTCGATCGTCGCGATACCGGCGGCCTTGGCCTTGTCCAGCACAGCCTTACCGGTACCGGAGTCCAGGTTGACGATCATCAGCACCTTGACCCCGCTGGAGATCATCCCGTCAGCGAGCGTCTGGAACTGCGTCTTGTCACCCTGCGCGTTCTGAATATCAGCCTCGACACCAGCCGCCGCGAAGGCCGCCTTCAGGTACGTCAGGTCGGCAGTCGCCCAACGCGCCGAACTCTTGGTATCCGGCAGAATGACGCCGACCTTCCCGGCCGCCTTGTCACCACTGCCGGTGCCGGTGCCACCTTCGGTGTTGTCACCGCAGGCGGCAACGCTGCCGGTGGCCAGGAGGCCAGCCGCGGCAAGGGCGAACAATCCCTTACGCATCTTATGTCCTTTCGGGGGTATTCCGGGCCTACGATCAGGTTCGATGGTGCGCACTGCCGGGAGGGTCACTCCCCGCGACGCCGCACAGCAGGAGCTGGTTTGTTGTGCCCGGCAACGTTTTCCCATAACGGCCGGTAGCACAAGCGATGTCGCCGGGCGATCTTGTAACGCGGCATAACAATCCGGCAACACGAATACGCCCCCCGGCCGCCGCGGCGGATCGCGGATCGCGCGTCGCCGCCCTGATCACGGCCCCACTCCGGGGATCTAACCCCGTCGAGAGGTGGGGTCATTCACCCGAAATGCACCTTCCGGCCACCCCTCGGCGCCGGGCCTGGCGCAGCGGGCCCGGCGCAGCGGGCGGCAGGCCCGGCGCAGCGGGCGGCGGGCGGCGATTTGGTCGACCGGTCACGGCGCGCCGCCGAGGAGACGGCGCACGGCGGCGAGTTGGGCGTGACCGAGCTGCCGCCGGTCGTGGGCGGTCAGCTGGTCGTCGTTGCGCAGCGACCACTGGTCCATCACCTGCAGCACGGCAACGGCGAGGCGAGCCTGGAGCGCCGCCGGCAGGTCGTCGCCGATCTGCCCGGTGCGGCGGCCCACGGCGATCGCCTCGGCCAGCCACCGGTCGATGACCGCCCACGCCCCGTGCAGCGCCGCGCCGGGCTGACGGGGAGCGTCGTCGAGGTAGAACATCCGCCCCACGTCGCCGAGCTGCGGCTGGCGCTCGCCGAGCGCGGCCAGGCGGCCGATCAGCTCGGTGATCTGCGGCCAGAAGTCGTCGGACAGGTCCTCCGGAGCGGGGATGTGCAGCGCCCGCACGAGCCGCTCCGCGCCGTCGCTGATCACCAGTTCGAACAGCGCCTGCTTCGAGCCGACGAAGTGATAGAACGAGCTCTTGCTCATCCCCGCGCTGCGGATGATCGCATTCAGCGAGGCCTGCTCATAGCCGCGGCCGGCGAACTCGGCCGCGGCGAAGCACACCAGCGCTTCCCGCCGCGCCTGGGCCATCCGCCCCACCCCGGACATGGTCACAGCCCCCACGCTAGCACCGCTGGACCGGGTGGTCCAACGGTGCTACGGTCGATTGGACCACCCGGTCCAGAGCCCATCCCCTGCGCGCTTCGCGCAGCTCAGGCATGACTTGGCGACGAGGAAGGCGGCCGGGATGACATTCACGCGGGGCGCGATCGCGACCCAGCTGGCAGCGGCCGCGACCGACCGGTTGCGGGTTCTGATCATCGGGGCGGGTATCGCCGGGGCAACCGCGGCGGCGCTGCTCCGCGCCCAGGGCCTGCACCCGGTGGTGATCGAGCGCGCCGGCCCGGGCGCCGATCCCGGGTACATGCTGGCGCTGATGCCGCTCGTCGATCCGGCGATCGCCGCGCTCGGGCTGCGGAACCGCTACCTGGCCGCCGGTGTGGGCCTGGACCGATACCGCATCGCCGACCGGCACGGCCGGCTGATCCGCGAGTATTCCCTGGCCGGGATGCTCGGCCGGCACGGCGACTACCGCGGCCTCAGCCGCGGCGCCCTGCTGGACCTGCTCGGCGACGGGCCGGCCTGCTACGGCACCACGGTCACCGAGCTACGCCAGGACCCCGGCCGGGTCACCGTCGCGCTGCGGACCGGTGCCGGCAGGGCGACCGTGGACGCCGAGTTCGACGTGGTCATCGCCGCCGACGGGCTGCACTCGGCAACCCGCGACCTGCTGCTGCCGGCGGAACGGGTGCGGCGGTTCGACAGCGGCTGGGGTGGCTGGGTGTCGTGGGCGCCGCCCGACGCCGACCCCGACCTCGGCGAGGAGCTGTGGGGCACCGGCTTCTTCGCCGGCACCTATCCCGTCGCCGGGCGGATCGGCGTGTTCGTCGGCGGGCCGCGCGAGGACACCCGCCGCGGGCCGCGAGCCTTCACCGCCGCCATCCGCGACCGGATACCCCGGCTCAGCGATCGGCTCGGGGCGGCGCTGCACTCGGTCGCCACGAACCCGTCGACCTACTATTGGCCGCTGGTCGACCGGCGGGCCACCCGATGGGCGAGCGGGCGGGTTGTGCTGCTCGGCGACGCCGCCGCCGGATTCCTGCCCACGGCCGGCATCGGCGCCGGCATGGCCATCGAATCCGCCCACCTGCTCTGCGCCCACCTGCGGTCGGGGCCGGCCGCCCGGATACCGGCGATATTGCGCGGCTACGAGCGGGCCCAGGCGCCGCGGGTGCTGGCGGCCCAGGACAACTCCCGCGCCCTGGCCCGGCTGATGCTCCACCGCAGCCGGGTGCTGGCCGCGGTGCGCGACACCGCCGCCCGCCGGGTCAGCCTGGAGATCGCGCTGCGCCCCATCACCAAGCTCCTGCGCAGCCGGCCCCCGGTCCCCGACCCGCTCAGCGGTTCCTGACAGCCCGCCCGGGGACGGCTCGGGGAATCCCGCGCCATCGCCAGGGCGTCGGCGATCACCCGGCTGAAACTGGCAGGTTTCGGCGGGCGCGAGGCCGCCTCCAGGACGTCCGCGGCGGGCGCGGAGCAGCGGATCGGTCAGCCCGCGGACCGCCACCAGCTCGATGCAGGCGGCGTGCCCGGTCGCTTCCAGCAGCGCCGTGAAACGCCGAACCCGCGCGGGCCAGTCGGGCCGCGAGATCTCGACCTCCCAAGGTCGCTACATCCCCAGATACGACGGAACGGCGGCCAGGGACCGCAACCGCTCGGCGGGGTCGGGCACGAGGCGGCGCAGGTCGCGGTCCAGCACGCCGCAGACGCTGGCGAGCCGGGCGACCGGCGTGCCGTCGATGCGCGTGTAGTCCTGCTCCACCTGGAACGTCTTGCCCGTACCCCAGAGGAACTGGCAGGTGACCTCGACCTCGTCGCCGGCGCGCAGCTCCTTCAGATAGCGGATCGTGGTCTCCAGCACGACCGGGCCCACGCCCGCACCGACCAGCACCTCCGGCGTCAATCCGGCAGCATGAAAGCACTGCCAGCGGGAGTGTTCGCCGTACTGCAGGTAGACGGCCTGGTTCACATGCCCCTGGAGGTCGAGCTCGTAGCCCCGCACCGCGATCCGTACCTGAAAGACGTCAGCCATCGGCCGATCCTGCCACGGCGAGGATCTGTCCTAGTCGTCGTCCTCACCGTCACCGTCATCGTCGTCGTCCTGGTCACCGCCCGGGCAGCCGGAGAGTGTCAGCAGGGTGGCCGTGGCGCCGGCCGCCAGCAGCGCCCGGCCGAAGAAGGCTCGTCGGTCGATCCCGGTGCCGGCACTGGGGCCGTGCGCCGCCTTGCGGTCTGTGTCTTCCATGCCGGCATTCTGGCAGCGTGGTGGTGCTGCCGTGAAGCCTCCGCAGCATGTACTACCAACGGTGGGCGACATCTACCACGATCCGGCTGTGTGCGCCCGGGCCGGCCAGCGGCATGACCCGGAACGGTAGCCGCGCCCGCACCCCGACGGCGAAGGTCGTGTAGCCCTCGAAGGAACCGCCGAACACCACGTCGCGGAGCGTGTCGTAGCGCAGCACATTGGCCACGTGGTCGCCACTGCGCGCGTCGATCGTCGAGACGTGACCCTCGTCGTACGCCGGAGCCCGCAGGGTCACCCACAGATATGCCCCGCCCGCCGCGTACGGCACCAGATCGAGGCCCTCGCCGTCGGTGGGCACCTGGGCGCTGTATCGCACCGAATAGCCCTGCGCCGTGCCGTCGAACTCGAACACGACCCGGTCCCAGCATTCGTGCCGGCCGGTCCGCACGGTCAGCAGCGGCGCCGTGCTGAGCGGGCCGGCGGTCTGCTCGCCACTCCCCCAGGTGATGGCGCATGCGGCCGGAGCCAGCACGGCCGGTGCGGCGCCTTCCCCGGTGGCCGCCGGCGCATTCTCGCCGCCGGCCGCCGGGCCGCCGCAAGCGGCGAGCGCCAGGCAGAGGGCCACGGCTGTCAGGGTCTTGCCGACCGACATTCGCATGTCGCACCTCCGGGGCCGGACATGGGAGCCGGTCACCGTTGACGCTAGGGCGGCCCGGCAAGACATGTGCACAGCGTGCGAATTCGGGAGCGCCGCCGACCGCGCCGACGCTAAATGTCGTACCCGGGTTCTAGCGTCAAGCCATGGACTGGAAGATCGAGCTCATCCCGGTGCCGGTGACCGACGTCGACCGCGCCAAGGCCTTCTACGAAAAGGTGGGCTTCAACGCCGACCACGACCACAAGGTGCAGGAAGGCCTGCGGTTCGTCCAGCTGACACCGCCCGGCTCGGCCTGCTCCATCGTGATCGGTGACGGCATCACCACCAAGATCCCCGGCAGCCAGGAGATCCAGGTCGTCGTCGCCGACGCCCCGGCCGCGCGCAAACAGCTGCTCGACGCCGGCGTCGACGCGAGCGAGGTCGACGTGCAGCCATGGGGCAACTTCGTCTACTTCCGCGACCCCGACGGCAACAGCTGGTCGCTGCAGGCGATGGAGTCGCGCCCCCAGGGCTGAGTCCCTGACTTGGTAGCGTCTGCCGGGTGCAAGGTCACGAGTACGGCGCTCCCCCTCCGCCGGCCGACATCACTGTCCCGCAGACCTTCCTCGACATGCCCCGCTGGTGGAGCGAGGGCTCAGGATGGCTGGAGGCGCTGCCCGATCTCGTCCGTGCCTATTGCTCACGCTGGCGGTTGACCGTCACCGGCGACATGAAACACGGCTCCAACGCGGCAGTCATACCTGTCGCCGGTGCCGGTGAGTCTTTCGCCCTCCGCCTGACACCCCCGGGGCCCGGCGTCGCCGAGCAGGCCGACGCCTTGCGATTCTGGGACGGGCGCGGCACGGTCCAGCTGATCGACGCCGACGTGGCGGGCGGAGCCATGCTGCTCGAACGGCTGGCAACCGACGCCTCGGTGCGGGACGTGCCGGTCGCGGAGGCCATGCGCATCCTGGGCGGCATGATGCGCCGGCTGGCGATACCGGCGCCGCAGCACGTGCGCAGCACCGCCGATGTCGTGGCGGCCAGGACTGCGGCGTTACGGGCCGAGTGGGAGCGCCGGGGCCGCCCCTTCCCCGAGTCCATGCTGCACCGGGCAGTCGCGGCCGGGTCCCGCCTGTCACACACGGAATCGCAGCTCGCGGTGAACGCCGACCTCCACTCCGAGCAGGTCCTTCGCGGCGACAGGGAGCGGTGGCTGACGGTCGACCCGGAGCTGATGCGCGGCGACATCGCCTACGACCTCGGCCGGATCCTCTGGACGCGCATCGACGACATGAGCGACGCGAGCGACATCGTCCGTCACTTCGAGACGGTGGTGAGCGCCGCCGAGATCGACCGCGACCACGGCCGGGACTGGGTCGCCTTCCGCACCGTCGACTACTGGCTCTGGGCACTGGCGGCCGGCCTCACCGAGGACCCCCAGCGGTGCCGGCGGCTCATGCTCGCCTTTCCACAATGACCACCGATCCACCGAGCGGGGTTGCCATGTCCGATTCTGCAGCGAGGTCCCCGAGGATCTTGACGGTCTCCTGGGGTCATCTGGAGGTGGAGGGCCTCGCCCCGGGCAAGGACTTCATGCTGTATCCGGGTGGCGGCCGGGAGTGGGACTGGTCCGAGACCGGGACCAGGCACAGTCCGGGCATCCAGCCCGGGGATGTCCAGCAGCTTCTCGATCGCGGCGCCCTCGTCGTCGTGCTGTCCCGCGGCATGGAGCTTCGGCTGGAGGTCGATCCCGAAACGCTGCGGCTGCTCGACGAACGCGGCGTGCAGGTCCACGTCGGCGAGACGACCGAAGCGGTACGGATATACAACGAGCTGGCGGGGTCTCAGCCGGTCGGCGGGCTCTTCCACTCGACCTGCTGAGAGGGTGCCGGATCAAGCGCGGGCCACTGGCCGGGGAACTCGGCGTGGCGCTGAAGCCGTCGGGTGGCCGGGAAGGGATGGCCGCCGCGCCGATGACCTGGGATCGTGTGCGCATGCCGACTGAGCCCATGGCGGACGAACCCACAGCCGACAGCGAACCCGGCCCGGTTGCCGGCGGGCGACCAGACCGATGGATCGTCTGGCGCCAGGACGACAACGGCAACCAATTCGAAGTCGCCCGGCGCGAGTCGCGTGCTGAAGCCGACGACCTGGCCGCCACGATGGAAGCGCGTGGGCACAAGCAGACGTACTGGGTGGCCGCATCGGTGGGCAAGTAACGACGACGGGCGCATGGCCGGTCAGCGGCGGCGTGGATGGGCGGCGAAGAAGTCCCACACGATGTCGGTCGCCACGATCGGGGCGTCCGGTGCGGCCAGTTGTCCACTCGCCGCTCCCGGCCACGAATGGCCCATGCCGGCCACGACGTACACCTCGACGTCGCTGCCGTCGGCGCACCGGGCGCTGGACCGGCGGACGCCCGCCGGGCCGCCCGGCCGTCCGGAGACGGGTACGCAGCTCAACCGTCGCTGCCACCTGGTGAGGCCGGTCCGGAAGTCGTCGAAGTACCGGTCCTGGGCACCGATGATGGTCACTACCGACACCGGCCTCTCCGGCACGAATCCGGCCGCCGCCGCGCGGGCACCGCCGAGACCGCCGCTCACCACGCCGATCGCGGCGAACACCCCGGCCGCCTCGACGGCGGCCCGGAAGCTCATGTCGCCGCCGTTGGATATCCCGGTGAGGTAGACGCGGTCGGGGTCCACCCGCCACTCGGCGATCAGGCGCTCGGTCAACGCGGTGAGGAACGCGACATCGTCCTCGGCCCCGCAGCAGATCAGCGCGTTGAAGCCACCGTTGGTCCCGTCCGGGTACGCGACCAGGAAGCCGTGCTCGTCGGCTTTGGCATCCAGCCCGATCAGGTCGCGCAGGGCGGCACCGGAACCGGGATAGAAGTGCAGGCCGACCACGAGCGGCACCGGCCGGTCGCCGTCGTAGCCGGGTGGCGCGTGCAGCAGGTACGTGCGCCGCTTGCCGTCGACATCGAGGGTAAGCCGGTGGTCACCGGCCGCGGGCGGCCTCGACCCCGGCGAGGCCACAGCGGGCGGCGACGGCCGGTTGGCCTTGGGTTCGCCGCAGCCGGCGAGCGACAGGCCGCACAGCACACTCAGGATCACGACCACGCGCCGCATCGGTCACCCCCGTTGTCGTCGACCGCCACGTCAGCAGGGTCGGCCACCGGCCGACGGCCGGTCAACGGTTTCGGCGACGGCCGAAACGCATGCCAAACTAGCTGGATGTTGCGTCTGTGGCTGACGCCGGCGGACCTCGCACGGGTCCGGTTCGGCGACCGGCTACATCCGGCGGGCACGGTGCTGCTGGCGAGCCAGGCCCTGCGCGAGCCGGCCATCGCGGCCTCGGTGCCGGGGCTGGCGCGCCGGGTCGCCCGGGCGGCGCCGGCATTGCGGCCGCTGCACCATCTGATGCCGCCGCGGGGTCTTGCGCCGGACTTCCTCACCCCGTTCGAGGGCCTGAGCTCCCTCGAGGACGGCCTGGCGGTCATCCGGTCGACGCCGGTGCGGCGGGTCCGGGCGGAGGTCGCCGCGGCGTACGCCCGGGTCACGGTGAGCGCCGCCCGGCGCCGGTTCGCCGAGGCCGATCCGCAGGTGCTCGACCTGCTGGTCGCGGCGATGCGGTCGTACTTCCACCAGGTGCTGGCGCCGGACTGGCCGGCGCTGGCCCGGGCGCACCGCGGGCAGGTGGGCGAAGCCGCGGACCGCTATGCCCGCTCGGGGGCCGGCGGGCTCCTGTCGGGTCTGCACCAGGGGATCCGCTGGCGGGAGCCGGTGCTGGAGGTGGACGCCTGGCGGCGCGGCGACGTGCGCCTCGGCGGTCACGGGCTGGTCCTCGTGCCGTCGCCGTTCGCCGGCCCGCGACCCCGGGTGCTGCTCGAGCCGGACCGGCCCGCCCTGGTGGTCTATCCCGTCGAACCGCCGGCCGCCCTGAACGGCCGGCGGACCACGCCCGATCCCCTGGCCGGCCTGCTCGGGCGGACCCGCAGCGCGGTGCTGATCCATACCACCCGGCCCGGCCCGCACACCACGTCGAGCGTCGCCCGTGCGGCCGGCATCAGTGTGTCGTCGTCCTCGGAACATCTGACCATGCTGCGCGCCGCCGGCCTGGTGGCGAGCCGTCGCGACGGTGGCGCGATCGTGCACCGCGCCACGCCGCTCGGCCGGGAGCTGGTGAACCTAGACGACTTCTCCGCACCTGGCCGATGATGTTCCGCGCGGTAATTGATCTTAGTTGGCAGGTCGCCGGGTCTCCCCCTCTTCACCCGGGCGGATGAGGCCGGTCTCGGATATGCGAAGACGAAGACCTGTACCCGGTCGCGGAGCCGGCCTCAGGTGGCCGCCGGCAGGGTGACCGTCACGGTGAGGCCGCCCTCGTCGCGGGGCGTCGCGTGCACCTCGCCGCCGTGCGCCCGGGCCACCGCCCGCACGATCGACAGGCCCAGCCCGACGCCGGGACCGGCGAGCCGCTCGGTGTCGAGCCGGCGGAACGGTTCGAACAGGCCCTCCACGTCGTACCGTGGCACGACCGGGCCGGTGTTGGTGACCTCCAGGGTGGCCAGTCCGTCCTTGGCGTACGTGGCCACCCGGACCCAGCCGCCGCCGGGCAGGTTGTGCCGCAGCCCGTTCTCCACCAGGTTCTGCACCAGCCGTTCGAGCAGCACCGGGTCGCCGATCGTGGTGGCCTCGTCCAGTTCGACCTTGATCTCCGCGCCGCACACGTGTGCCGCGATGTCGGCCAGGTCCACGTAGGAGCGTTCGGTCAGTTCCCGTTCCGAGCGGGCCAGCAGCAGCAGGCCGTCGATCAGCCGGCCGTGCCGGTCGTTGATCGCCAGCAGGGTCGTGCCGAGCTGGCGCATCTCCGCCGACGCCGATCCCTGGTGCAGGGTGACCTCCAGCAGCGTCCGGTTCAGGGTCAGCGGGGTGCGCAGCTCGTGCGACGCGTTCGCGATGAACCGCCGCTGGCCGTCGAAGGAGCGGTCCAGCCGGGTCAGCATCAGGTCGAAGGTGTCCGCGAGCTGCTTGATCTCGTCGTCCGGGCCGGCCAGCGCGATGCGGTCGTGCAGGCCGCGGTCGGCCGCCGGGGACTCGGCGATGCGCCGCGCGGTCTCGGTGATCCGGTGCAGCGGCTGCAGCATCCGGCCGGCCACCAGCCAGCCCAGCGCGATCGCGGCGGCACCCACCACCAGCAGTGCGATGCCGCCCTGGGTCAGCAGGGCGGAGAGCGCGTCGTCGCGGGTGTCCGCGACGACGCGCTGGAACATCACGTTGGGCGTCATCGCCTCCGGCGGCGATTCGCCGGCCACCCCGGTCTCGGCGGCCACGCTGCCGCCGGTCACGAGGGTCTTGCCCGGCAGCTGTTGCGACACCAGGACGTAGGTGAAGCCCAGCATGACGACGCCGGCGACGAGGAACAGCCCGCCGTACACCAGGGTCAGCCGGCCGCGCACGGTGAGCCTCATCCGATCCGATACCCCACTCCCGGCTCGGTGAGCAGCACCGGCGGGTTGCCGAGCTTGCGGCGCAACTTCAAAATCGTCATCCGTACGGCGTGCGTGAACGGGTCCGCGTTCTCGTCCCACGCCTTCTCCAGCAGCTGCTCGGCCGAGACCGCCGTGCCGTCCGCCCGGAGCAGCTCGGCCAGCACGGCGAACTCCTTGCGCGACAGGGGCACGTACCGTCCGTCCCGGAAGACCTCGCGCCGGTGCGGGTCCAGGCTGATCCCGGCCCGGCGCAGCACCGGCGGCGCGGCCGGCCGCGACCGGCGGCCCAGCGCGGCGACCCGGGCGGCCAGCTCCCGGAAGGCGAACGGTTTGGGCAGGTAGTCGTCGGCGCCCAGGGCCAGCCCCTCGACCCGGTCGTCGATGTCCGCCGCCGCCGTCAGCATGATGATCCGCAGGGTCGCGTCCCGCCCGGCGAGCTGCCGGCACACCTCGTCGCCGTGCACGACGGGCAGGTCCCGGTCGAGGATCATCACGTCGTAGTCGTTCAGCCCGGCGCGTTCCAGCGCGGAAGCGCCGTCGTAGACCACGTCGACCGCGTGGGTGTCGTGGCGCAGACCCGCCGCGACGGTGTCGGCCAACAGCGGTTCGTCCTCGACGACCAGGATGCGCATGCCTTCATAGTGACTCATGGTCACGTCACCTGGGCGTCATCGTTTTTCGTGACGGCCGGGAAACCCGCCGGGGACTTCACTGCTTCCCGTGGCGGCCGCCCGGCCGCCGACGAGGAGACGACGATGCCCAGAACGAGGATGCCCACTACCGGGATGTCCCGTACCAGGATCTTGGCGCTCGGCCTGCTGCTCACCGCGGCGGCGGCCGGCTGCGGGCCGGCACCGGCCGGCGAGGAGGTGGCCTCCGCGGGCGGCGCGCCCACCGCGAGTGCGAGCGCCGCGGCGGCCGGGGGCGAGGACGCGCCGCTGAAGTTCTCCCAGTGCATGCGCGAGCAGGGCATGACCTGGTTCCCCGACCCGAAACCGGGCGGCGGCGGGCTGCAGATCAAGGTCCCCAAGGGTACGGCCAAGGAGAAGATGGACGCGGCCATGGCGGCGTGCAAGAAGTGGGCGCCGGACGGCGGCGAGCGGGGCCCGGCCGATCCGAAGCAGCTGGAGCAGGCCCGGCAGATGGCGCAGTGCATGCGGGACAACGGGGTGCCGAACTTCCCCGATCCGGATGCCGACGGCAACATGCACGTCGACGGCGAGAAGATCGGCGCGGGGCCCGGCGACGCCACCTTCGACAAGGCCGACGAGGCCTGCTCGAAGTACCGGCCGAGCGGCACCGACGGCGGCACCGCGAAGAACGAGACGAGTGCGGGGTGAGCCGCCGGATGGGGTACGCCGCCGCGGCGGTCGCGCTGACGGCGGGTGCCGCGGCCGCCGTCGTGGTCGGCCTGCCGGACGCGCAGGAGCAGGCCGAGGCGACCACGCCGGGAATCACGGCGGTCGTGACGCGGCAGACGCTGGTCGACACCGAGACCAGCGACGGCGAGCTGGGGTACGGCGACACGACGGCGCACGCCTGCCGGCTGTCGGGCACCGTGACCGCGCTCGCGGCGGAGGGCGCCACGGTGACCCGGGGTAAGGCCCTCTACCGGATCGACGACGACCCGGTGGTGCTGCTGTACGGATCACTGCCCGCGTATCGGACGTTGTCATCGGGGGACACGGGCAGGGACGTCAAGCAGTTCGAGAAGAACCTGTGGGCGCTGGGGTATCGCGGCTTCACCGTGGACCGGGACTACACGTCGGCGACGGCTTCCGCCGTACGGGATTGGCAGGATGATCTCGGGGTCTCCGAGACCGGGACCGTCGATCCGGCCCGGATCGTGTTCGCGCCCGGCGCGGTCCGGGTCGACAGCCGGTCGGCCGCGCCGGGCGACGCCGCGCAACCCGGCACCGCCCTGTTGGAGACGACCGGCACCGGCCGGGTCGCCACCGTCGAGCTGGACATCTCGGACCAGCGGCTGGCCCGCGAGGGCGCGGCCGTGCGGGTGACCCTGCCGGACGGCAAGGAGGTCCGCGGGACGATCAAGAGCGTCGAGACCGTGGTCACCCCCGGCGAAGGCCAGGAGGAGGCGTCCACCAGCCTGTCGGTGACCATCGGTTTCGCCACCGCGCCGGCCGGCCTGGACCAGGCCTCGGTCAGCGTGGCGTTCACCGCCTCCCAGCGGCCCGGGGTGTTGACGGTCCCGGTCGCGGCGCTGCTCGCGCTCGCCGAGGGCGGGTACGGCCTGCAGGTCATCGACGGCGGCGGCGCCCGGATCGCCGCGGTGGAGACGGGCCTGTTCGCCGACGGCCGTGTCGAGGTCTCCGGCAGTGGGATCGCGGACGGCACGACCGTGGGCATGCCGTCATGACCGTGATCGAGCTGTCCGGCGCGACGAAGTCCTACCCGGGCGGGGTGACCGCGCTGGACGCCGTGGACCTGACCGTGGAGTACGGCGAGCTGGCCGCGGTCGTCGGCCCGTCCGGCTCGGGCAAGTCGACGATGCTGCACCTCATCGGCACCCTCGACCGGCCGTCGGCGGGCACGGTGAAGATCGACGGGCACGACGTGTCCCGGCTGTCCGACCGGCAGCTGTCGGCGCTGCGGTCGCGCCGGATCGGCTTCGTCTTCCAGCAGTTCCACCTCGCGCCCGGCCGTACCGCGGTCGCGAACGTGGCGGACGGCCTGCTGTATGCGGGCGTACCCCGCAAGGAGCGGGAGCGGCGCGCGGAGGCCGCGCTGCACCGGGTGGGCCTGGGCGCCCGGCTCGGGCACCGGCCGCACCAGCTCTCGGGCGGTGAGCGGCAGCGGGTGGCGATGGCCCGGGCGGTCGCCGGCGATCCGGCCCTGCTGCTGGCGGACGAGCCGACCGGGAACCTGGACTCGGTCGCCGGGGCGGGGGTGGTCGAGCTGCTGCGGGAACTGCACGCGGGCGGCACGACCGTCCTGGTGATCACGCACGACCGGGACCTGGCCGCCGGCCTGCCGCGGCAGATCTCGATGCGCGACGGGCGGGTGAGCTGACGATGGCTCTCCTGACACCCGCCCGGCTGGGCGTCGCCGACCTGTTGCGGGTCGGCCTCTCCGGCCTGTGGGCCCGGCCGCTGCGCGCGGTCCTGTCGTCGCTGGGGATCGCGATCGGCATCGCGGCGATGACCGCGGTGGTGGGCATCTCGGCGTCCAGCCGCGCCGACCTGGACCGCGAGCTCGCGGCGCTGGGCACGAACCTGCTCACGGTCGGCCCGGGCAACACCATGTTCGGCGAGGAGGCGACCCTGCCCGACGAGTCGCCGGCGATGATCGCCCGGATCGGGCCGGTGCACGCGGTGGCCGCGACGGGCACAGTGCCGGACACGTCGGTGTACCGGACCGACCGGATCCCGTCGGCGCAGACCGGGGGGGATCTCGGTGTCGGCGGCCCAGCTCGACCTGCTGTCGACGGTCGGCGCCTCGGTCGCGTCGGGTTCCTGGCTCAACGCGGCGACCGCGCGATACCCGGCGGTCGTGCTGGGCGCCGTGGCCGCCCGGCGGCTGGGCACCGGGCCCGCGGTCTACCTCGGCGGCCGGTGGTTCACCGTGACCGGGGTGCTGGCCCCGGTGCCGCTGGCGCCGGAGCTCGACTCGGCGGCGCTGATCGGCTGGCCGGCGGCGACGGAGTACCTGGACTTCGACGGGCACCCGACGACCGTCTATACCCGGTCCGACGACGCGCAGGTCACGGCCGTCCGCGACGTGCTGGCGGCGACCGCGAACCCGGAGAATCCCGACGAGGTCAAGGTCTCCCGACCCTCGGACGCGCTGCCGGCCCGGCAGGCCACCAACAAGACCTTCACCCAGCTGCTGCTGGGGCTCGGGGCGGTGGCGCTGCTGGTCGGCGGCATCGGGGTCGCCAACACGATGGTGATCTCGG
The DNA here is from genome assembly GCF_003947245.1 of Actinoplanes sp. ATCC 53533. Taxonomy (NCBI): domain Bacteria; kingdom Bacillati; phylum Actinomycetota; class Actinomycetes; order Micromonosporales; family Micromonosporaceae; genus Actinoplanes; species Actinoplanes sp. ATCC 53533. The sequence continues at coordinate 205,860 of NZ_QHHV01000006.1, forward strand.
TGCTGGAACGCCGGGCGGAGATCGGCCTGCGCCGGTCGCTGGGCGCGACGCGGGGTCAGATCCGGGTGCAGTTCGTGGCGGAGTCGCTGCTGTTGTCGCTGGCCGGCGGTGCGGGCGGGGTGCTGCTCGGCTTCGCGGTGACGGCCCTGTACGCGACGACGCAGGCCTGGCCGACCGTGGTGCCGGTCTGGGTGCTGCTGGGCGGGGTGGCCGCGACGGTGGTGATCGGGGCGCTGGCCGGGCTGTATCCGGCCATCCGGGCGGCCCGGCTGGCGCCGACGGAGGCGCTGGCCGCCGCCTGACCCGGCGTGGCACCTCGTCGATATTCTTGACTGATTCCAGAAAAGGGACCAGAATCCGGAGTCGTGGCCACGACTCCGGATTTCCCGCGGATGCTGCGCGGAGCCGCGTTGCGCGTGACCCGTCCCCGGGTCGCGGTGCTGCACGCGGTGCACACGCATGCGCACGCCGACACGGAGTCGATCATCGGTGCCGTCCGCCGGAATCTTCCCGAAGTGTCGCACCAGGCCGTCTACGACTGCCTGCACGCGCTGACGGCGGCCGGCCTGGTGCGACGCATCCAGCCCGCCGGCTCGGTCGCCCGCTACGAGGCCCGGGTCGGCGACAACCACCACCACGTCGTCTGCCGGTCATGTGGTCGCATCGCCGATGTCGACTGCGCCGTCGGCGAGGCGCCCTGTCTGCATGCCTCCGACGGCAGCGGCTTCGCCATCGACGAGGCCGAGGTCGTCTTCTGGGGCCGGTGCCCCGACTGTCCCGTCACGGAAGGAAATCATGTCTGACAACCACGACCCCATCGTCCACGACCCCGAGGTGGGAGCGGCCTCCGTACCGTCCGAGGAGCACCAGCCCATCGACCACGACGCGGAGGTGGGCGCCGAGTCCCGCTGTCCCGTGGCGCACGGTCGTGCCCCGCACCCGACCCAGGGCGACAGCAACCGCGCCTGGTGGCCAAACCGGCTCAACCTGCGGATTCTCGCCAAGAACCCCGACGTGGCCAACCCGCTCGGTGCCGAGTTCGACTACGCCGCGGCGTTCCAGACCCTCGACCTGCCCGCCGTGAAGCGGGACGTCGCCGAGGTCATGACGGCCTCGCAGGACTGGTGGCCGGCCGACTACGGCCACTACGGCCCGTTCATGATCCGGATGGCCTGGCACAGCGCGGGCACGTACCGGATCAGCGACGGCCGCGGCGGCGCCGGCGCCGGGCAGCAGCGCTTCGCGCCGCTCAACAGCTGGCCCGACAACGCCAGCCTGGACAAGGCCCGCCGCCTGCTCTGGCCGGTCAAGAAGAAGTACGGCCAGAACCTCTCCTGGGCCGACCTCATGGTCCTGGCCGGCAACGTGGCCCTGGAGTCGATGGGCCTGCAGACCTTCGGCTTCGCCGGCGGCCGCCCGGACGTCTGGGAGCCCGACGAGGACGTCTACTGGGGTCCCGAGACCACCTGGCTGGGCGACGACCGCTACACCGGCGACCGCGACCTCGAGAACCCGCTCGCGGCGGTCCAGATGGGCCTCATCTACGTCAACCCGGAGGGCCCGAACGGCAACCCGGACCCGATCGCCTCGGCCCGCGACATCCGCGAGACGTTCAGCCGGATGGCGATGAACGACGAGGAGACGGTCGCGCTGATCGCCGGCGGCCACACCTTCGGCAAGACCCACGGCGCCGGCCCGGCCGAGAACGTCGGCGCCGAGCCCGAGGCCGCCTCGCTGGAGGAGCAGGGCCTGGGCTGGAAGAACGCCTACGGCACCGGCAAGGGCGGCGACACGATCACCAGCGGCCTCGAGGGCGCCTGGACGAACACCCCCATCGCCTGGGACAACAGCTTCTTCGAGATCCTCTTCGGGTACGAGTGGGAGCTGTCGAAGAGCCCGGCCGGCGCGCACCAGTGGAAGCCGAAGGACGGCGCGGGAGCCGGCACGGTCCCCGACGCCCACGACGCGGCGAAGAGCCACGCGCCGACGATGCTGACGACCGACCTCGCGCTCCGCCTCGACCCGATCTACGGGCCGATCTCGCGGCGCTTCAAGGAGAACCCGCAGGAGTTCGCCGACGCCTTCGCCCGCGCGTGGTTCAAGCTGACCCACCGCGACATGGGCCCGATCGCCCGCTACCTGGGCCCCGAGGTGCCGGCCGAGACGCTGATCTGGCAGGACCCGGTGCCCGCGGTCGACCACGAGCTCATCAACGCCGGTGACATCGGGGCGCTCAAGGGCCAGATCCTCGCCTCCGGCCTGACGATCCCCCAGCTGGTCTCCACCGCGTGGGCCTCGGCCTCGACGTTCCGCGGCAGCGACAAGCGCGGCGGCGCCAACGGCGCCCGCATCCGCCTCCAGCCGCAGAGCGGCTGGGAGGTCAACAACCCGGACGAGCTGGCGGGCGTGCTGCGCACCCTGGAGAGCATCCAGGAGACGTTCAACGCCACCCAGACCGGCGGCAAGAAGGTCTCCCTGGCCGACCTGATCGTGCTCGCCGGCTCGGCGGGCGTCGAGCAGGCCGCCAGGAACGCCGGCCACACCGTGGAGGTCCCCTTCACGCCGGGCCGCACCGACGCGTCGCAGGAGCAGACCGACGCCGAGTCGTTCGCCCCGCTCGAACCGACCGTGGACGGGTTCCGCAACTACCTCGGCAAGGGCCACCGCCTGCCGGCCGAGTTCCTCCTGGTCGACAAGGCGAACCTGCTGACCCTGAGCGCCCCCGAGATGACGGTCCTGGTCGGCGGGCTCCGCGTCCTGGGCGCGAACCACCAGCAGTCGCCGGTGGGCGTCCTCACCACCACCCCGGGGTCGCTGACCAACGACTTCTTCGTCAACCTGCTCGACATGGGCACGGCGTGGCGGGCGATCGCCGACGACGCGAGCAGCTTCGAGGGTCGCGACCTGGCCACCGGCGAGCTGAAGTGGACCGGCAGCCGCGTCGACCTGCTCTTCGGCTCGAACTCGGAACTGCGCGCGCTCGCCGAGGTCTACGCGAGCGACGACGCGCGGGAGAAGTTCGTGCACGACTTCGTCGCGGCCTGGGTCAAGGTCATGAACCTCGACCGGTTCGACATCGCCTGATCCGTCCGGGCCGGCCCCAGCAGGGGCCGGCCCGGCTAGGCTCTGGGTCCGGTGGCAGGAGAGGTGGACCCATGCCGAGGATGACCGAGGAGCAGTGGCGGAGCTTCGTCTCGGCGGGCACGCGCACCGGCAAGCTGTCGACAGTCCGGGCCGACGGCAGCCCGCATGTGACGCCGATCTGGTTCCTGCTCGACGGCGACGACCTGGTGTTCACCACCGGCGCGGCCAGCGTCAAGGGCCGCAACCTGCTCCGCGACGGGCGGTTCGCGCTCTGCGTGGACGACGACCGCCCGCCGTTCGCCTTCGTCGTGCTGCAGGGGCGCGTCGCGGTGTCCGAGCAGCCGGACGAGCTGCGGCAATGGGCCACCCGGCTCGCCGCCCGCTACGTGGGCGAGGACCGGGCCGAGGAGTACGGCGCCCGCAACGGAGCGCCCGGCGAGCTGCTCGTCCGCGCCCACATCGACAAGATCGTCAGCCTCGCCGGCGTCTCCGACTGATCGGACCTCCCCCAGGGGATCGTCACCCGCGGCGCTCAGCGGCAGTCTTCATCCACCCCCTGTCGGCGGAGGGTGAAGCTGAAGTCGCCGGACGATGTCCCGGTGAGACGACGCGTCGAGGAGAGGTTGCCGGCGGCGACGAGCCTTCGTACTTCGGATCGCGACACGTCCAAACCGACCGACAGCAATCTCGTCAGCCTGATCGGGATCCGCTGGGCGAAGCGGACCGAGGTGTCGATCACCTCGGCTTCGGGAACGCCGACCGTCGTCTTCCGGAGAGTCCACGCGCCGTCCCAGTCGAGCGCGACGCGGTTTCGGCGCAGCAACCCCGGGTCCGCCAGCACCTTCGCCGCGAGGTCGAGATCGTTGTCGTGGAATCGGGTCAGGGCCGACGGATCGACGGCGCGGACGTGAACTCGTTCCAGGACCGTCAGTTTGACGGTCTCCCCGCATCCGACGCACAGCGCCAGCAGCCAGACGTCGAGGAGCTTGTGATTCGCGTTGACCCGGAACTTCCCGTCGGAGCGATACCACGCCGAGGGACAGCTCAGGCAGCGGCGACGAATCAGCGGCAGGCCCGTGGAGCACACCAGCCAGCGCGTCGCGAGTCGTCGTACGGTTTCGTTGTTGGTCATCGGTGGATACCGATCTGCTGCGACATTTCCGTGCGGAGACGACGCTCCGCGGAGGGAGTCCGCGCATGACGGAGGAGCGAGTGGCGGGCCGGGTGTCACGACGGCGCGCCGCACTCGCTTGGTCCATGCGGGATGTCAGTGCTCGAGAGAGCGGGCCCTGCCCCGATCACACGCCGCGGACATGGTCCGATGGGGCCACCTGCGGGAGCGGATTCAGCTCCCTGTGGTGGCCCCGGAACTCATGGCGTGCCTACTCGGCGCGGTGGAGTCTCAGCTGGTGTACAACGGCCCGTCCTTGTTCGGCGCCTCATGCGCGTGCGTCTCGGCGATGGGACGCTAGCAGCGCGCCGCCGGACAACTCCACGGATTATTGATGCTCGACAGTGCGGACGGGGTGGGTGCGTCGGGAGGCGGCGGCCCGGGCGGGCCGCCGCCCGGACCGTCGTCGGCGCCGACCGCGGCGTCGGAGAGGTCGAGACCGATGCGGAAGCCGGCGGATATCGCGGAGCTCACGCCGGGATGGCGGGATCGTCCGCCGGGCCGAGCGTGCCCGCGGCTTCGAGGTTGTCGCCGTGCGGCGGTGGTGACGACCGGTAGCCGGCGGCCTGCAACGTGAACAACTGCGAGTAGATGCCGCCGGCAGCCATCAACTCGGCGTGCGTGCCCGCCTCGACCAGGGCGCCGCGGTCGAGGATGAAGATCCGGTCGGCGTGCGTGATGTTGGCCAGCCGGTGCGTGATCAGGATCGTCGTCTTGCGGCCCTGCCGGCCCCGCAGCGCCCGGAACAGGGCGTCCTCGGCGCGCGGGTCGAGCGCCGAGGATGGCTCGTCCATGATCAGCAAGGGTGCGTCGCGCAGGAAGGCCCGGGCGGCGGTGATCCGCTGCCACTGCCCGCCGGACAGGTCCTGTCCGTCCTGGAAGGTGCGGTCCAGCAGGGTGTCGTAGCCGTGCGGCAGGTCGCTGATCATGTCGTGCGCGACCGCCATCATCGCGGCGGCCTCGATCCGCGCCGGGTCGGTGGTGCTGTCGACGTCGCCCATCGCGATGTTCGTGGCGGCGCTGAACGGCCACTTGTGGTGCTCCTGCAACGCGACGGCGATGTTGCGGCGCAGCCCGTCGCTGTCCCAGCCGGCGTACGGCTGCCCGTTCCAGCGGATCGTGCCGCCGGTCGGCTCCCGCAGCCCGGCGATCATCGCCGCGAGGGTCGATTTGCCGGAGCCGTTCTCGCCGACCAGGGCGATGGTCTCGCCGGTGCGGATGGTCAGGCTCACCTGGTCGACCGCCGGCCGGTCCCGGTCCGGATACCGCAGGGTCACCTCGTGTACGGACAGCTCGCGCAGACCCTCCGGGGCAGGCCGGGTGCCGAGATCGGCGCTGCCCGGCGGCGGGAGTGGCAGGTAGCCGTCCGCGGTCGCGAGGAAGCGGACGTACTCGTTGAAGAACTGACCGCTGGTGTAGACCCGGTCCACCTGGAACGTCACCTGCGCGAGGGACCGCTGCGCGGCCTGGACGGCGATCACACACGTGGCCGCCGCGGCCAGCGGGATCCGCCCGTCCAGCAGCAGCGTGCCGAGCAGCAGATACACCCCGGTCAGGGCGATGCCGCCGACGGCCGCGCCGACGCTGGTGGTCGTGGTGACCCGGCGTGCCACCGTCAGCTCCACGGCGGTCTGCGCGCCCATCACCCGGTCGTAGAGGCCGAGCAGGAAGCCGCGCAGCCCGTACGAGCGCAGCTCCGCGGCCGAGACCCGGTCGGCCATCAGCTGTTGCAGCACCCACTGCCGGCGCCGCCGGGTCGAGCTCGCCAGATAGCTCTGGAACTTCACGTGGCCGGCGCGCAGGGCGGCGTACGCGGTCGGGACGGTCGCGACCAGCAGGGCGAGCAACAGCAGCGGATGGATGGTCACCACCGCGGCGGTGACCGCGAGCACGCTGACGATGCCGGCGAACAGGTTCATCGTGTTCTGCACCAGCTCGATCGCGGCCTCCGTGCCGCGGGTCGCCCGCTCCATCCCCTCGGCGAAGCTGTCGTCGTCGAACGCCTTCAGTTCCACCGCGGTCGTGTGCTCGAACAACTCCCGCTCCACCACCAGGTGCACGCGCGGCGTCAACCCGTTCAGGGCGTACCCGACCACCAGGCCCAGCCCGCCGCGGACCGCGGTCGCGGCAGCCAGCCAGACCAGCGCGGGCAGCGCCGCGCGGACCCGGTCCGGGGTCGGGCCGCCGGCGAACAGCTCGATCAGCACCCGCTGCGTGGCCAGCAGCCCGAACGCCGCCAGCACACCGGACGCCAGCGTCGCCGCCCCCACCGTCACCGTCCGCAGCCGGTCGGCGCGCCAGGCCACCCGCAACGCCCTGACCACCAGCCCGGGCAGCTCGGTGAACACCCCCAGCAGACCCGCGGCCGCCCGGGCCCGGACCCCGGTCTCCCACCACGACGGGCGCAGCTCGGGCAGGACGGCCTCGCGGGTGCCCGGGCCGGGCTGCGAGGGGACGGAGCCGCGGCCCTGGGTCTGGTTCGTCGTGGTCTTCACCTGTGCCCCGTTCCCTGCGATCGGCGGTGCGCCGTTGATCTGGCCGGACGGTCCTGGAGGCGGGTCAGGACATAGCGGTGCCGCTCCGGAGCGGCCGGGCGCCTCGCATGGGCTTCGTCCCCGGAGCCTATGGCGGTTCCCGCTCGGGGACCGCCGACGACGACGGACAGCCGGTGCGGCCGGCGCATCAGCGGGTACGGTCCGGGCGGGCGAAGGCGCGACGCGGTCGGCGTTGTTGATGACAACGGCTGCCACGTGTGTGATCGCCGTCCAGGCCGCGCAGCGGTCCCTCGCGCAGGTGACGTTCCAGGTGGACCGGGTCTACACCAGCGGTCAGTTCTTCAACGAGTACGTCCGCTTCCTCGCGGCGAGAACGGCTCCGGCAAATCGACCCTCGCGGCGACGATCGCCGGGCACCGACCTGGGACTGCACGGCCAGGCTGTCGACGCCCCGCGCGGCGGCCCGGTCGGCCTCATGAGATGACTCGCGCAGCACTGCCGACACGGCGCGCAGGTCGTGGTGATCGCGACGCCGTCCGGTCCGCGGCGCCGGGCACCTCGTGTTGCCGGGCCGCGAGGCCGGTGAGCAGCAGAGCAGGGACAACCGCGAACAGGTACCAGCCTTCTTACAGCAGGAAGCGTCGCCGGTTCATCCAGCGGTGCGTCCGCAGGCCCTCCGCACCGGGCGGAAAGGCGGGGTGATTTTTCTCCGCGAGAACCGAGAACCGGAGCCAGATGTTCGCCACCTTCGGCGCCACCTCGCGCTCCCGGTCCCCGCGGATGTTCGTCAGAACGAGCGCACTTTTTTGGCCATCGGGAGTCAGCGGCCAGATTGACACAGGGCCGCTATGTCACCCTGCGTAGACGCCGATCGCGATGTTGGACCCAACGTCGACGCGCGCTGCTAGCCGATGAGCGGGCATCGCCAAAACCTCCCCTGCACCCCGAATTCATCGCAGCGCCGCTGCGAGGTCGGCAGCGATCTCGAAGGTCGGTGCCGCCCTTGCGGTCTCGTCCGCGTTCAGCGCGATGTGCTCGACGCGGGCCAGCATCTCCGTTGCGGTTTCCCGGTCATGGAGCGTCATCGCCAGTTCTGCGCGGTACACCAGAACCTCGACGTGGGTGACAGGGTCATCGTCGGCCTGCGGGCGAGCCAACGCGCTGTCGAGGATGCGGACTGCCTGGCCGGCGTCACCCTTGGAGTCGGCTAGCACGACGGCGTTCGCCAGCGCTTTGGCGAGTCGTCCGGCGGGTGCGGGTACTGGCGTGGCCATCGTGGCGGGCTTCTGGAAGACGCGGATCCAGTTGCCGCCCGGGTCGATGACGCTGAACCCGCCCACCCCGTCGGCGTTCTTTCGGGCCCTGGGCCGGGTCATCCGCGGCATTCCGGAGACCAGGACTTTGCCGTACGCGGCCCGCATGCCGGCAGCGAAAGCCCGGTGCAGTTCCGCGATGTCCGAGGTGAGCACGATGCAGGAGCCGTAGGACTGCTCTGGGTCGAACCCGGCGATCTCGAAGAACTGCAGATGCAGGTCTTCACGTTGCAGTCCCGCGCAGGGGTAGGGCTTGCGCTGCTTGTACGTGGTGCTGAAGCCGAGAACCCCGTAGAAGGTGAGGATGTCGTCAATCGACGCGCAGGGCAGCAGGGGAACGGTCACCTCGTTGGTCATGGCTCCTTCCTAGGCGTCGCGGACGGTCCATCGCACATGGAAATAGCCGATCATCGCCTGGTCCTATCCGATCGGCCGATGCGACCACAGTCGGGGTGCACCTCAGCCGGGGGCACGTAGGCTTCCGCAGCGTCACCCTCAGTTGCCGCCGACAACGCACCCGCGCTTCCGCAGCCCGTCACCTTGTGTAAGCGGATCTTTTCTTCGGTGACAGGCGCGGCCAGCCGACCCAGCCGGTGGCACCGAAACTCACGAACATCGGCGGCACGCGACGATAGGGGCGCTACCAAGACGCACGCCGGCCCGGAGTAGCCGCCCGGCGGGGTGCGGGTCAGGTGGGCAGGGTCGCGGTGGCGGTTCTGAGGGTTTGCGAGCCGCTGCCCGACAGGTAGGTCGCGGACTGGTCGTACTGCACCTGGCCGCTGCCGGTCACGGTGAAATACGCCTGGGACCACGTTGTGCCGTCGGACAGTTGGTACCGGGTCGGCAGCACGCGGACCAGATGCCGCTCGCGGGTGCTGGCGGCGCTCAGCACTTGTGACATCGAGAAGATTGAGGCCTTGAGGCTGGTCACGTCGACGGTCACCGGCAGGCCGGGCACCGTGAGGGTGGTGTGGCCCCGCCCGGCTGGTTCAGCCTCGATGGCGTGCCTGCTCCGGAGCTGGGCGCTGTGGTCGATGACAACGGTCCGCCGGCAGGACCCGCCCTCGGGACACCACCAACGACACCGACGGGATCTTCGGCGACATCGGCGATCAGATGCTGCTGAGCCCGCGCAGGCAACGCAACGGATGGGTCGCCGGCTTCTGCATCGGCCTCGACCTTTCCGATGCCGCGGTCGGCGCCGACGACGATCCGGGGAACGGCCCGGGCGGGCCGCCTCCGCCCGGCGCGCCCACCCCGTCGCCGTCAGCGACGGCATAGCCGTCACCACACGGTGCGTCCTGGGCCGCGGCAAACCCGACGCACCCCGACCCCACGGCAGCTGCCGCATACGACCGTTGTTCCGCATGCCCTGGCATGGTCACTGACCCGATCCGTAATCGATGCCTCACGGCGGATCGCATTGGCGGAGTAGCGGTACAGCCCCGCTGGGATCACCGTCGCGGGTCCGGGCCGATGTGTGACCCGACAACGCGGTGCGCTGCCTGGAAATACTCGTCCCGGGCCGCGATGAAGGCCGCGCGATGGGTTCTCATGTCCGCGGTCGGATCGCCCCCCGCCGGGGCCCGGTCCACCGTCGAGGCGCGGAATCGAAGCTCCGCGTCGAGGGCATCTTGGTACGGTCCGTACGGTCCCTCTTCGCCGAGCCGGATCCTGACCCGCCGGGCACTGCACGTCAGCGCGTCCTGAGCGGTGGAAACGTTGGCCTTGGCCTGATCGGTCACCTTCCTTCCCGCCGTCAGGAGGTCTTGCACCGTCTGCATTGCCCGCTCGGCGTCCGCGAGGTTCCCGGCTGCTTCGTCGAGCACCGCGCGGAGCTCGGTCACGTCGGCGAGCTGACGGTCGTGGTCGAGCTGGCGCTGCTGTCGGCGGCCGGCGGTGACCGCCGCGATGGTCGCTCCGATGAGGGCTGCCGAGGCCGCGATCAGCGCGACGATGATGGTCATCCACGTGTTGCTGGGCGCTGCCTGGGCGGCCGACACGAGAGCCTCCGAGCCTAGGCAGTGAACTGGAACTCCAAGTCACGGAATTCCCCGACGATCCGACCCATCTCTCGGCGCAGCGGCAGGATCTCGTGCCGGGCGGCGATCACGTACGCATCCGCGTCGTCGAACCGCCCGTCGTCGACCAGCGACAGCGTCTCGGACACCTTGTTCTCGATCCAGGCGGCGAGTTCGGAGACGGCCGGGATGATGACGTTGCCGTCGGAATCCTCGAGCGCGAGGAACAGCTCGTCGAGCTCCCGCAGCTCATCGGGCGAGATCGGCGAACTCATGAACCACCCCCGCAGGACCTGGTGGTAGAGCACGCCGATTTTCGAGCACCGGGCGCGGAATTCGCCGGACCTCTGCCGGGCGGCGCCGCCCTCCAGAGCCACCAGTTCCCTGCGGTCGCGGTCGCGCGTCGTCGCCTGGAACTGCAAGGAGAGATAGCGGACGAGGTCGAGCTCGAAGGCGCTGAACGTCTTCGAGACCTCCTGCAGGACAGTCACCAACTGGTCCGCGCTGTGGCCGGGGTCGTTGCGGAGCAGTTTCACGCTGACCTGGCGGACGGCGTTGAGCCGCCCGGTCAGCTCGGCAAGCCCGTAAACGGCATCGAACACGGCGGTTCCTCCCGCCTGGATCTGCTCCCGGAAGCATGGGCTACCTCGCCAGAAGTCCGTCCTGGCGAACGTAGCCCGCCGCGGTCCAGAACGCAGTCGCCATCTCGACACCCCGGAGGAGACATCTCCGCGACGAGGGCGCCGGCCGCGACGAGGGCGCCGGAACGGAGCGGGCGCCCCGCCGAAACAGCGGAGCGCCCGCACTCTGCGCGACTCAGCCGCAGTGGTCGTTCCACTGGAGCCAGATCGAGCCCTTGTACCCCACCGTGCCACCCCAGTCGATGCACGCGCTCGGCGCGTACACGTAGACCGGGCCCGCGTACTTGGTGTAGTAGTCCTCGTCGTCGATCCAGCCGCCGCCCTTCGCGCTCGACAGCTCGATCGAGGCCTTCATCCAGTCCCGCTGGCCGGGGGTGTTGGAGACGGTGACGACGCAGTTCCAGCCGTTGTTGTAGGTCAGGTACGCCGTGCCCGTCCCGCTGCCGCCGACGCTCATCGAGTCGATGACGCGGTATCCCGTGCCGCAGGCGCCGTTGTACGCGGCGGCCTGGGCCGGGCCCGCGGTGGCGGCGAGACCGGTGAGCGTCAGTGCGACGGCCGCTCCCGCGCCCGCCAGCTTACGAGTCAGCTTCATCAGCAGACCGTGCTGGTGGAGCCGCCGGTCGAGTTGAGGTAACCGGTGACGTGGGTGCAGTGCGCGGCGGTGTCGGCGGGCGAGCCCCACAGCTCCGACCGGGTGGTGTTGTTCGCCGTCGCGTAGCCGTAGTCCGACCCGCTGTCGTCGTGGTTGATCACGTGGATCTCGAGGTCCCAGTTGCTGTGGGTGTTGCGGTACTGCTCCCAGACATAGATGTAGGCGTAGTTGTAGCCGCATCCGTAGTACTGCTTGACCGACGCGGCCTCCATGCCGCCCACCGTCAGCACCCGGGTGGTGCCGATCTGGCGGACGTTGGAGCAGCTGGACGGCGTGCTGGCCAGCGCCGGCGACGCGAGGGTCAGCGACCCGGCCGCGGCGGCGACGACTGCGGCCGTGCCGGCGATGGTGCGACGGACGATTGACATGAAACGGTCCTTCCCTGGTTCCATCGGGACGCACAGAGACAACCAGTTGTCCACCACCGACGGACAGGTGTCGATCCGGCCACCATTCCCTCCCGGCTCTCGTACCGGATGGGTATCATCGGGCGCCGCCGGAGTGAGGACGACATGATTCGCGGGGAAGAGACTGTGCTGGACATCGGCGTTCCTGGATGCAGGGACGCTTCTGAGATCGGTCGCGGTGGATTCGGTGTGGTTTACCGGGCCCGCCAGCCCGCTATCTCACGGACGGTCGCCGTCAAGGTGCTCGCCGCCGACGGGCTCGACGGTGAGGCCCGCCGCCGCTTCGAGGGCGAGGTGCAGGCGATGGGCCGCCTCAGCGGTCACCCGCACATCGTCACCGTGCACCAGGCCGGTTTCACCGCGGGCGGCAACCCGTACATCCTGATGGCCTACGAGGACGGCGGCTCGCTCGCCGACCGCGGCCCCGCCCGCTCCTGGCCGGAGGCCGTCGCGGGCGGCATCACGATCGCCGGTGCGCTGCAGAGCGCACACCACGCCGGGCTGCTGCACCGCGACGTCACGCCGCGCAACATCCTGTTCTCCCGGTACGGCGAGCCCAAGCTGGCGGATTTCGGCCTGGCCCGTCCCGTACGTCGGACCGCCCCGCCGCGGACCGTGACCGCCACCCTGTCGCACGCGGCCCCGGAGATCCTGCGCGGGGAAGCGCCCACCGTCGCCTCGGACGTGTACGCCCTGGCCTCCACGATCCGCTGGTGGCTGGGCGGGCCCGACCTGCGGGGTCGCGACGTGCCCGAGGCGGTGAGCGCCATCCTCGACCGCGCGACGGCGGCGGACCCGGCCGCCCGGCCCGCCTCCGCCGCCGCGCTCGCCGAGGAGCTGCAGGCCACCCAGCGGGCGGCCGGCCAGCCCGTCACCGCGGTGGTCGTGGGCACGACGGAGGATTCCGGCGAGGGCGCGCCGATTCCCGCGCCCCGGGCGGTGACGCCCACCGCCGGTTCCTGGGACCTGTCGGCGACGATCACGCAGCGCCCGGCGCGCCGGCGGGTGCCGTTCCGCCTCGCCGGGGCGGTGCTGGTGACGGCGGCCATGCTCGCCGCCGTCGGGGCCGAGACCGGCCCCGCGGAGCCGCTGGAGGTCGCGGCGGTGGACTTCGGCGGCCATCAGACCAGCGCCGAGCCGCAGGAAAAGCTCGTGACGGTGCGCAACGGCGGCAACGGGCCGGCGCTGGCCGGCACCGCGTCCCTCGACGGCGCGGACTTCCGAATCGTCACCGACGGTTGCCACGGGCGCACGCTGACGCCGGCGTCCACCTGCCAGCTCAAGCTCGCCTTCGCGCCGTCCGGCGCCGGTGTCCGGCGGGCCACGCTGCGGCTGCCCGGTCGTGCCGTCGCGGTCACCGGCACCGGGCTGATCCGGCAGGCGGCCGAGGACGATCCGCCGCCCGGCGCCTGCTACGCCGACGCCTACCAGGTCGGGCACACGGCGTACGGCTATGTGGGCGGGCAGAAGGCGATCTCGGTGAAGCAGTACTGGTCGCCGGCGTGCCGGGCCGTCATGGCGTACACCTGGGTCTGGAAGCAGTATCGCGACAACGCCGGCACCCGCGGCACCTGGGCGGTCGATCTGAGGATCGCGGGCCTGGACAAGGCGCACCGGGCGGTCGGCCAGCCCCTGGAGCTGTGGACGGCCCCGGTCCGCAGCCCGGCCGGTTGCAGCAAGGCGAGCGCGACCATGACCGGCACCGGCCTGCCGGCGCCGCTCGACGTGACGACCGACGAGCATTGCCGGTGAGCTATCTCGAGGTGCACGAGGCCGGCGCGGTGCGCCTGGTCCCGCTGACCGAGGCGACGCTGGCGATCGGCCGCTCCCCCACCAACACGCTGACCATCGACAGCAAGCGGGTGTCCCGGCTGCACGCGGTGCTGGAGCGGTTCGCGCCCGGCTGGTCCATCCGGGATCTGGGCAGCACCAACGGCACGACGGTCAACGGCGCCCCGCTGCGGCAGGCCCGCCACCTCCGGGACGGCGACCGCATCGAGATCGGCGGGGTCCGGCTGCTGTTCCACGCGCCGGAGGATTCGCAGACTCAGACGGTGGCCGCCGACCCGGTGCCGCCGCCACCGCCGCTGACCCGCCGCGAGCGCGACGTCCTGGCCGAGCTCTGCGCGCCGCACACGGTGGGCGGTGCGCCCTTCCCGGAGCCGCCATCGGTACGGGAGCTCGCCGCGCGCCTCGGCCTGTCCTCCAGCGGGGTCAAGAAGCACCTGACGAACCTGTACGACAAGTTCGGGCTGCACACCAACGACGAGCGCCGCCGGCACCACCTCGCCACCGAAGCGGTGCGGCGAGGGGTGACCGGCGGCGGCTGACCGGCGGGAGCGGTCAGCGCTTCATGCCGTGCTCGATGGCCTCGATGATCCGGGGCCGCAGCTCGGCGGCGCCGATGATCGCGTCCACCGAGCCGACCTCGACCGCGCGCTGGATGCTGTGCACCCGGTCGAACTCCGCGGCGACCTCGCCGAGCTTCTCCGCCCGGACGGCGGACTGCACCTCGGCGAGCTGAGTGGTCAGCGCCGCCCGCGCGGCGCCGCTGGCCGCCCGGACCTGGCCCTGCAGCCCGGTCACCCGCGGGTCGGTCGCGGTGCGGTTGTTCACCTCGCCGGAGAACACCACGGCCGCCGCCGGGGCACCGCCGAGCACCGAGGCGAACGAGCCCTCCAGCGCCAGCACGGTCATGGTCGGGTTCAGGGCCTTGGAGAACACCACGAACGCCCCGCCGTGGTAGCGGGAGATCACGCAGAACACGATCGGGCCGACGAAGTTGACGATGGCCCGGCCGATCTCCGCGCCGTACTCCAGCTGGAGCTTGCGCATCGACTCGGGCGAGCCGTCGAAGCCGGACAGGTTCGCCAGCACCACCAGCGGCCGGTTGCCGGAGGCCGAGTTGATCGCCCGCGCGGTCTTCTTCGACGACCGCGGGAACAGCGTGCCGGCGGTGTAGGTGTCCGGGCCGTCGGTGGGCGGGAAGCCGCGCCGGGGCACCGACCGCGACTCGATCCCGACCAGGCAGACCGGCCAGCCGCCGAGGTGCACGTCCTGCACCACCGAGGTGTCGGCGTCGGCCATGCCGGCCCAGCGCTCCAGCACCGGGTGGTCCTGGTCGGCCAGCGCGCGCATCACCGTCCGGATGTCGAACGGCTTCTTGCGGTCCGGGTTGTGCCGGGCCGAGAAGATCTCGCCGACGGTGGCGAAGTCGCTGCCGGCGGTCGGGTGCGGGAAGCCGGAGACGTCGCGGTCGGCCGGGTCGGTGGTGGCCGCCCGCCGCGGCGCCGCCTCGCCGGGCACGACGTAGGTGTGGTCGTAGTGCGCCATCAGCACCTCGCGGGCGGCCGGCAGGTCGGCCGCCCAGTACTGCGCCTGGCCGTTCGGGCCCATCACCCGGTCGTAGCCGCCGATGCCGAAGTTGTCCTCGGCCGACACGCCGCCGGAGAAGTCCAGCGACTGCTTGCCGGTCAGCACCATCGCCGAGTCCGGCGTCATCACGAGGATGCCCTTGGTGTGCATGAGCATCGTCGCCTCGGCGTTCCAGTACGGCTGGGCGCCGACGTTGATCCCCGCGACCACGATGTTGATCTCGCCGCCGTCCTGGGTGAACGTGACGATCCGCTTGAGCGCGGCCGCGACCCAGTCCATGTTCTCGGTGCCCGAGGACATCGAGATCCGGGCGCCGGCCGACAGCGCGAACCACTCCAGCGGGACCCGCATCCGCTCGGCCAGGTCGAGCGCGGCGATCACCCGCGAGCACTCCGGCTCCGACAGCGCGCCCAGCGCCTTCGTCGGGTCGCCGAGCAGCACGACCCGGGTGAGGCCCTCGGGGTGCCGTTCGGTCCGGGTCGTGACGACCCCGGCCACGAGCGCCGCGGAATTCCGGCCCCTCGGCCGGTCGACCGGCACGAGCACGCCGTGCTCGTCGAGGTCGTGCTCGGTGAAGTCGCCGCCGGGCCCGGCGAGCAGCCCGGTCAGCTCGTACGGGTAGACGGTCCCGCGGCGGGCCGCGCGCAGCACCTTCTGGCGGTAGTCGTCCAGGGGCTGCACCGGCTCGGTCGACGGCTTGTCGACGTGCAGGCGCGCGCCGCCGGGGTCGAGCGTGATCCGCACGGCGACCTCGGTCAGCTCGCCCGCGGCGTTGCGCTGGCGGGCCACGAACTGGACCTCCTCCAGCCCCGCCCCCGCCGAGGTCGGCAGGATCCGCTGGACCAGCGCGTTGAGCTCGTCGGCGGTCAGCTCGGTCGACGGCCAGACGTACATCATGATCCGGTTGGTGTCGAACCGCTTGTTCTGCGGCCGCTGCGCCTGGATGTTGCGGATCGCGTCCAGGCCCGCGGTGATCGCCTCCTCGACGGCGGGCAGCGCGACCAGCCGGCCGTCCGACTCGCGCAGCGGCGTCAGGTCGCGGACCTGGCCCATCGCGAAGAGCCGCTCGTCGGCCGGGTTGCTCTTGGCGACGGCCTTGAACAGGTAGATCTCCTCGTCGGCCGAGGGCAGCCGGGTCAGGTCGAACTCGCGCAGCCGCTGCAGCTGCAGGCGCTGCGCGAGCTGCGGGTGCAGGCCGCGGATCAGTCTGTCCTCGGCGAACCCCGCGCCGTCGGGCCGGAAGGTGAAGTGGTGGTGGATCACCGCGCCGCTGGGGCCGGCCACGGTGGTGGTGATCCGGCGGACGCCCACCGGCAGCGAGGCCTCGGCCAGCAGCTCGCCGAGCCGCACCGCCATGGTGTCCGCGTCCGGCTGGCCCTCCCAGGTCACGTAGAGGTCGGCGACCAGCCCGCGCTCGGTGACGCCGGCGGCGAAGGCGCCGACCGCGCCGATGGCGGCGGGCAGGGCGGCGATGTCGACGGCGGTGGTGACCAGGCTCGTGACGCCCCGGGTGCCGGTGTGCTCGGCGGTGACGAACCGGCAGCCGGCGGCCTCCCGCGCGGTCACCGCGGACAGCCGGCGGTTGCCGTAGTAGCGGCGGGACAGCACCTCCAGCAGCGGGGCGTGGTCCCGGCCGGGGCGCCCGATCCGCTGGCTGATCAGCCGGACCAGCGGCTCCGCGCTGGCCACCATGAGCTGGATCCGCGCCGCGCGGTCCGGCGCGTCCGGGTTGCGGTCCAGGTAGGTCAGCTGCTCGCGGACCGCGGCGTAGACCTTGGCGCGGTTGCGGCGCAGCAGCGGCTGGACGAACCAGCGGAACACCACGCCCCGGGCCAGGTCCGACACCGCGGGGAAGCGCACCTGGGTGGCCTCGACCAGGTGTTCCAGGGCGAGCCCGGCGCGTTCGCTCAGCGACTCCAGCGGCGGCGCCCCGGCCAGCCACTGCTGCAGCAGCTCCGACACGACCGCGACGTCGGTCGGCATCCGCTGCTGCGCCAGGAAGATCCGGAAGACCGCGGCCTCCAGCTCCGGCGTGCGGTCCAGCTCGGTGATGCCGTAGTGCCCGAGCATCTGCTTCAGCTTGGCCTGGAACGCCTCGGTGAGGCCGGCGCGTTCGACGTCGAGGCTCTGCAGATAGCTGTGGAAGAACTCGCGCGGGCTGTGCACCGGGCTGCCCGGCTCGACCTCCAGCTCGCCGCCGGGCTTGTTGCGGCCCAGCTCCGACAGGTCGGCGAAGGCGGTCAGCAGGTCCAGCTCGCCCGGCAGCGGCCGGCCGCCGAGCTCGGCCCGGGCGGCCAGGTAGCCGGAGAGCACGCGCTTGCGGTCCTGCGGGTCGACGTCGAAGCCCAGCAGCAGGCTGCGCAGGTCCTGCAGGCCGCGCTCGGCGCGCTCGGCCGCGGACACGTCCACCGGCTCGGCCGGCAGGTCGATCTCGACGGTCTCGCCGGTGCTCGCGGCCTGCTCGTCGGCGCCCTCGTCGGCCAGCGGCTCCAGCCGCATCAGCGGCGCGCCGGTCTCGACCTGGCTGCCCACCGACACCGGGCACTCGCGCACCCGGGCCCGGAACGGCGCGCGCAGCACCGTCTCCATCTTCATGCTCTCCAGCACCAGGATCGGCGCGCCCGCCTCGACCTCGTCGCCGGCCGCCAGCGGCGTCGCCACCACCAGCGCGGGCGCGGGCGAGCGGACGACGCCGCCCTCGTCCAGGCTGATCCGGTGGGTGGCACCGTCGACCTCGACCAGGTGGATCGGGCCGTGGGTGGCCGACACCAGCCGGAAACGCTGCCCGTTGACCACGATCCGGCCGCTGTACGCGTCGAACCGCTCGACCTCGACGTCGGCCGGGTGCAGGTCGCCGCCGCCGGAGACGCCGACCCGGAAGCGCTGCTGGCCGATGCGGGCGACGCTCACCCGGTAGCCGACGCCGCGCAGCTTGAGATCCAGCGGGCGGCCGCTCTCGTGCTGCACCTGGGGGCGCCCGCCGTGCGCGGTGGCCAGCAGCCGATGCCGGCTGATCTCCTCCTCGTCCTGGTAGGCCTCGATCGCCGCCGCCGCCAGGGCGACCGCGGAGTTGCGGTGGTTGACCAGCCGGCCCTCGGCGCGCACCCGGTCGATCCAGCCGGTGTCGGCGCTCGCGTCGATCACCTCGGGCTGGTCGAGCAGGTCGAGCACGAAGCTCTTGTTGGTCGCGCCGCCCTCGATGATCACCATGGTCTCGGCCATCGCCCGGCGCAGCCGGCCCAGCGCCTCGTCGCGGTCGCGGCCGTAGGCGATGATCTTCGCGATCATCGAGTCGAAGTCGGCCGGGATGGTGTCGCCCTCGCTGACGCCGGTGTCGACGCGGATGCCGGGCCCGGCGGGCAGCACCAGCCGCGCGATGCGGCCCGGCGACGGGGCGAAGTCGCGGTCCGGGTCCTCGGCGTTCAGCCGGGCCTCGACGGCGTGGCCGGTCTCGGCCGGTTGGGCGCCCTCCAGCCGCCCGCCGTTGGCCACGTGCAGCTGCAGCCGGACCAGGTCGACGCCGGTGGTGATCTCGGTGATCGGGTGCTCGACCTGCAGCCGGGTGTTGACCTCGAGGAACGCGAACAGCTTCTCGCCGGGGTGGTAGAGGAACTCGACAGTGCAGGCGCCGCGGTAGCCGACGGCCACGGCCAGCCGCGCGGCCGACTCCTTGAGCTCCGCGGTCTGCTCCGGGCTCAGCACCGGGGAGGCGGACTCCTCGATGACCTTCTGGTTGCGCCGCTGCACCGAGCAGTCGCGCACGCCCAGCGCCCACGCGGTGCCCTGCCCGTCGGCGATGACCTGGACCTCGACGTGCCGGGCGCCGGTGACCAGGCGCTCCAGGAAGACCACGCCGGAGCCGAAGGCGCGCAGCGCCTCCTGGCTGGTGCGCTCATAGGCGTCGGTCAGGTCGGCGCCCGAGGCGACCATCCGGATGCCCCGCCCGCCGCCGCCGGCGGTCGCCTTGAGCATCAGCGGGTAGCCGATCTCGTCGCCGGCGCGCAGGGCGTCGGCGAGGGTGGCGACCTCGCCGCGGCTCCACGGCGCGACCGGCACGCCGACCTCCTCGGCGATCAGCTTCGAGCCGATCTTGTCGCCGAGCTTGCGCATCGCCTCCGGGCTCGGCCCGATGAAGGTGACGCCGATCTTCTCGCACAGCTCGGCGAACGCCGGGTCCTCGGCGACGAATCCCCAGCCGACCCAGGCGGCGTCGGCCTTGGTCGCCAGCAGCGCCTGGGCCAGGACGGCGTGGTCGAGATACGGGCGGGCCGAGGCGGGGCCCAGCGGGTAGGCGATGTCCGCCGCGCGGACGAAGGTCGCGGTGCGGTCGGCATCGGTGTAGAGGGCGACCGTCTCGATCCGCGTCCCGGTTTCGGCCGAAAGGTCCCGGACAGCATGGATGAGCCGCATCGCGGCCTCTCCACGGTTGACGATGGCGACACGACTGAACACCGGCTGAGCCTCCCAGATAACCACGCGCGGAAGGCGACGGTCCGGGTCCCGGAGCGCCGCCTCCATCTGTCTACACACCCTGCTTGATTACTGGCGAGTACACCAATGTCCGCCGTCACGCATGCCGGGGCCCAGATGTTGTGGAAACCCTACAAAGCGAGCTGTCGAGCTCGGCCAACTGGCGACATCCGGGCACCGCCAGCACTCACAATATGGGGCAAAGCAGACGGAGGCCCGAGACATGACCATGACCGCGACCACCAGCAGGACCACCGCGACCGGCGCCGCGCCGACGCCGTTCACCGACGAGCTCCCGGTCCCGCCGGTCCTGCGCCCACAGCAGAACAGCCAGGGCACCGGCGTCCTGCGGGTGCACGCCCGCGCCAGCATGGTGAGCCTGCACCGGGCACTGCCCCGCACCCCGGTCTGGGCGTACGAGGGCCAGCTGCCCGGCCCCACCATCGAGGTCCGCCGCGACGCCGCCCTGCGCGTGCACTGGATCAACAAGCTGGCCGGCCCGCTGCCGATCGTCGCCGTCACCGGCCCGCCCGGCAGCCAGAACGAGCCCGGCCGCTCCGGCGCCTCCCCGAAGGACCTGTCCGGGATGCCGGCCTGGACCGCCGTGCACGTGCACGGGGCGGCGGTGGGCGCGGACAGCGACGGCTGGCCGGAGAACGGCGTCTCCCCCGGCGACCGGTCCGTCTACACCTATCCGAACCGGCAGCGGGCCACCGCGCTGTGGTACCACGACCACGCCATGAACCTGACCGCCTACCAGGTCTACGCGGGGCTGGCCGGCATGTACCTGATCCGCGACGACGAGGAGGACGCGCTGCACCTGCCGTCCGGGCGGCGCGAACTGCCGCTGATGCTCAAGGACATCAACCTCGACCAGGACGGCGAGGGACGGTTCACCGGCCGGCTGCTGCACAAGACGGAGCTGGGCGCGAACGAGTTCTTCGGCCCGTACACCACGGTCAACGGCCGGATCTGGCCGTACGCGCGGCTCCGGCCGACGGTGTACCGGCTGCGGCTGCTCAACGCCAGCAACGCCCGCACCTACCGGCTGGTGCTGCTCGACGACTCCGGGACGCCGGTGACGGGCGCGATGTCGCTGATCGGCACCGACGGCGGGCTGCTGGGCGCGCCGGTGGCCGTACCACCGGAAGGTCTGGTCCTGGCACCCGCCGAGCGGGCGGACGTGCTGCTGGATCTGCACGCGCACGCCGGGCAGACCCTGACCGTGGTCAACACGGCGGCGGCGCCCTACCTGGGCGTGCCGGCCGCGACCCCGCCGGGCGTGCCCGACCCGGCGCACCGGCTGCCCTTCCCGCAGGTGCTGCAGCTGCGGGTGGCGCCGGGGCCGGCGCCCGAGCCGCAACTGCCCACCGTCCTCTCCCCCACCTTCCGCCGGCTGACCCACGCCGACCTGCCGCACGACCACGGGCACCGGCTGGTGATGCTGGTGAAGTCGAGCAAGCCGCTGCGCGAGATGGAGCCGGCACCGGACGGGCCCGGGATCGTGCGGGTCAAGGGCTCCGACGGCACCACCGCCGGCTTCCGGGTGGCCGCGGGCACGTGGGCGGACGCGGCCACCATCCACGTCGTCCAGGACTCGTGGGAGATCTGGCGGGTGCTCAACCTCAGCGGCCAGATGCACCCGATCCACCTGCACCTGGTGCAGTTCCAGATCCTGCGCCGCGAGGTGTACGACGCGAGCGGCTTCGACCCGGCCACCGGCGAGGCGGACCCGCCGATCCAGCACGTGGCGACGCTCCCGGTGCCGCCCGACGAGGCGGGCTGGAAGGACACGGTACGGGTCAACCCGAACGAGATGGCCGTGGTCGCCGCCCGCTTCGCCGACCACAGCGGGCGGTACGTCTACCACTGCCACCTGCTGGAGCACGAGGACGCCGGGATGATGCGCCCGTTCGTGGTGATGCCGGCCGGCATCCCCGGCATGGGTGGTGGGCATGGTCACTGACCGGCATGGGTGCCGGGCACGATCACTGACCGGCATGAGTGGTGGGCATGGTCACTGACCGGTGAGCCGGCCGTATCAAGGTGCCGGTCCGCCCGCTCGGTCCTGCGTTAGTGGCAACCCGCCGGCGACCCGCCGGCCGCCTGACGGAGGACAGCACCCATGGCACAGTCGTTCACCACCACCACCACCGCCGGCACCGCTCGCACCGCCGACGGCGCCGGCCCGGCCGGCGTCTTCCGCGTTCCGGACGGCAGCGTCCGGTGGGTCGTCCTGGCCCACGCGCGGGACCTGCTCCGCCAGGCCCGCGCCCGCTGGGTGCTGCGGACCGTGCCGGCCGACGCCGCATACCGCCAGTTGCGCGGCGCCGTGCTCGCCGAGGCGCTGACCCTGGACGAGAGCTACGCGGAGCTGACCGCGGAGGGCCAGCGGCTGGCGGAGGACTTCCCGGACCGGTGCGGCCCGGTCGTCGCCGCGGTGCGGGACCTCGCGGTGGTCCTGGAGCCGGACGCGACCGTCGCCGAGGTGTTCCGGGCGCACGCCGCGATGCTCGGCGCCGTCGACCCGGGCAGCGGCGATCCCGGCGCCGGCGACTGCGCGGTCACCCCGGCCGACGGCGCGCTGGAGATCCGCCTCGGCGCCGGCGGGGCGGATCTCCGGCCCGGCCCGGCGGCCGAGCTCGACACCGCCGCCTTCCTGGCCGGGCTGCGGCGGCTGACCGCCACGGCCCGCCGGGACGGGCGCCTGCCGTCGGCCGCTCAACTGCTCGCCGAGCGCTTCGCCTTCGACGCGCTGAGCCGCGGCGCCGGATCGGTCCGGCACTGGGGCACCTCCGGCTTCCGCGCGCACCAGACCTACATGTCGGTGACCGATCCGGGAGAGGGACACCTCGACGGTACGGTCCGGGCGCTGGCCAATCTGGACGGTGTCATCGTCCACATCGAACACCTGGAGCGCGGCGGCCACCAGGACCGCACCCACGTGGAGCCCTACCGGATCCCGGACCCGCAGACGGTGCGGCAGGTGCGGCTGCTCGTCGGCGACGACGCGCCCGTCTCCTCCTACGTCGGGCGGCCGGTCTTCGAGGGGTCGGTGGAGCCGTCGATGCTGAAGACGGCCCGTACCGTCGCCGCGGCCTGCTCGGCGCTCTTCGCGCAGGGCCTCGCCGAATGCAAGATCGCCATCGAGGGGATGACCGCCCGGCAGGCCGTGCGGTTCATGCGGGCGGTCCGCGCCGGCGTCGCCCGGGACCGCTTCACCCAGGTGCTGTCCGCCGCGTTCAACATCAACACGCCCCTGCTGGACGACCGGTCCGGCCAGCTGTACGACGGCCGGCTGGTCACCGAGCGGCTGGACGTCGGGCTGCTCGGCATCGAGCTCGCCCGGGCCGGCGGCTTCGACAAGGTCACCTGGGACGGCACCGCCAACACCTACCCGAGCCGGTGCGTGCTGGAGCAGCTCTCGTACGCCGAGGCGGTGACGCTCGTGCACCGGGCGCACGAGCGCGGCCTGCTGACGTACTTCTCGGCGGGTTTCCGCCTGCACAACCTGGCGCAGGCGGTCATGACCGGGGTGGACGGCATCGGGGTCGGCGGCGCGCAGATCCTGCGCTACATGGACGCCGACACCGGCTTCCACGGCCCGTTCCTGGACGGGAACATCCCGGCGATCCTGGCCGAGCGGGATCTGGCGGAGACCTCGGTGCTCGGGCAGGCGGCACGGGTGCTGAGCCGGCTGGACCGGATGGCCTTCGAGGCCACGATCACCGCCTGGGACGACGTGCACCGGCACGACCTGTTCACCGCGCTGAGCGCGGGCCGCTACGACATCGGCGAGCTGCGCCGGCTGCTCGACGCGGTCGCCCACGTGTCCGGGCTGCCGGACGACGCGGAGCACCCGCTGCTGTGCTGGGCGGACCGGCTGCTCGCCGGCGGCCATCACACGCTGGCGGCCGGGCGGACCCGGCTGCGCGCGGACTGGCAGGCTCACCTGGACCGGGTCGCCGAGGCCCGGGACGCCGGCGACCGGGACCGGCTGGAGCTGCTGCTGGCGGCCGAGGGCCGGTTCGCCGCGGCGAGCCTGCGGGCGCGCCGGGAGCGGGCCGCCGACCAGGCGCTCGCCGCCTGATCGGGCGTGCCGGACATCAGTCCGGCCAGGTGGACTCGATCTCGCTGAGGACCGCCGGAGTGGGCTTCCCGTTGATCCAGTCGGTCATCCCGCGCCAGAACGATCCGACGCCGACCGCCGGGGGCATCAGGTCGGAGCCGTCGAAGCGGAAGATGACGTCCGGGTCGGTGAGCAGATCGGCGGACAACCGGTCGATCGGCATCAGCAGCAGGCTCTTGTCGCTGCCGGTGTTGGCGCTGACCATGCCGCCGAGCCGGAACACGCTGTTGACCCACTCCGGCGTCGAGAGATAGGCCGTGACCGCGCCGACGGCGGGCTGGTCGCTGAACGCACCCAGGAACTCGCCGGCGCCGAGGATCGGCTTGCCCTTGGTGCCGCCCATGGGCGGCAGGTAGAACGCGTAGATGTCGCCGTCCTCAGCGATCTTCACGCCGTTGGGCCACTGGCTGGCATAGAACGACGCCTGGCGGTGCATCGCGCACTTGTGGTCCAGGATCGGCTGACCGCCCTCCTGGAAACCGGTCTTCGCGATGCTCCGGACGCCGCCGAAGCCGCCGTTGACGTACGCCGGGTTCTTGAGGATCTCGCCGACCCGATCGAGCGCCGCACTGATCCGCGGGTCGTCGAAGGCGACGCCGTGCGCGACCCACTGGTCGTAGACCTCCGCGCCGGCAGTCCGCAGCAGCACGTCCTCCAGCCAGTCGGTGACCGGCCATCCGGTGGCCTCACCCGACATGATGCCGGCGCACCAGGGCTTGATGCCGCTGGCGGCGATCTTGTCGCTGAGCGCGATCATCTCGTCCCAGCTGCCGGGGACCTGGTACCCCTTCGACGTGAAGAGTTTGGGCGAATACCAGACGAACGATTTCACGTTCGCGGTGAAGGGCGCGGCAAAGAACTTGCCGTCGACGGTGCCGTAGGTCTTCCAGTCGGCCGACCACCATTTGTCGGTGTTCTTCGCCACCTGCTCGGTCGCCGGCTGGAGTTCGCCGCGGCGGGCCATGCTGGCGAGCAACCCGGGCTGCGGGAAGATCGTCAGATCCGGAGGCCGGCCCGCGTCCACCCGCTCCACCAGTTGCTTCTCGAAGTCGGTGGAGCCCTCGTAGTCGATGGTGATCTCGGTGCATTCGGAGAACTTCTCCCAGGACCGCTGCAGCTTGTCGGCCAGCACGTCGGTGATCGACGAGTACAGCGTCACTTTGGCGCCCTCGTGGCCCAGATATGCCGCGAACGGGGAGCACTCGTCGGCGACCTGGTCCGCCGGTTCAGCATCGCCGCATCCGCCGGCCAAGCCGAGCCCGGCCACCAGAGCGACGAGCCCCATCCGCCGGCGGATCCCCCGTGACACCATCGCCCCGCCTCACTCCCGCACCATGGCCGACGTCCATCTGGTTCAGCGTCTCATCCAAGCACGGGCGGACCGTTATATCCTGATTTACGCCACATAGCCGCCCGCGCGGCCGAAGCCGCCGCGACCCGGGGCCGAAAGCCCTTGACTCGCCCGTCCGCCGGTCGATCCAAATAAGGTAGGCCGGAAATTCCGGCGCCCGGGGGTGGAGCAGTGAGGTACGCCGTCGGTCCGCACCGCCGAGACGACCGCGTGTCCGAGCCCGCGGGCGCGGTTGGCGATGTCGCGAGCACGCGACACCGGCAGCGCTCCGCCTACCCCATCTTCGGCAACCGCCGGATCAGTACCAAAATCATCTCGGTGGCGCTCGCGGTCGCGTCGGTCTTCGCCGCGGTCGGAGTGGTCGGCCTCATGGGCAACCGTGACCTCACCGAGCACCAGGACCATCAGTACCGGACCAATGTGATGGCCCTCTCCCGGATGGCCGCGGTCCGCTCGGCGGTCAGCGCCCAGCAAGAGGCCGTGCTGTCGCACATCCTGTCGGACGAGGGCTTTCACCGCAGGAACTACGAACTGATCATCGCGCGGACCGATGCGGCGATGGACGTCAACCTGGCCGAGCTGCACCACATCGAGCTGGCCCGGACGCAGGTCGTCGCGCTGACCGCGTTCGAGGGAACGGTGCGGCTGTGGCGCTCGGCGCGAGACGTCGGGCTGACCGCCAGCCGGGCCGGCAACCGCAATCAGGCCACCTCGATCATGCTCGTCCGGTCGGCGGCGGTCGCCCGCTCGCTGAAGGACCGGGCGGACGCGCTGCTGGGCCAGCTCGTGGAGGCGGTCGCGCTCGGCGTCCGGAACGCGCAGGCCAGCAGCCGCAATGCCGAACGCCTCACGCTGCTGCTGCTCATCCTCGGCGGGCTGGTGGCCGTGGCGCTGGCCGTGGTGGCCGCCCGGACGATCTCCCGCCCGATCCGGGAAACCATGGACGTGCTCGCCCGGGTGGCCCGGGGCGATCTCAGCCATCAGGTGGAGGTGCGGACCAAGGACGAGATCGGTCAGATGGGCAACTCGCTCAACGACACGCTGGCCATCCTGCGCGACGCGTTCGAACAGCTGCAGCACAGTGCGTCGCATGACGGGCTGACCGGGCTCGCCAACCGCGCACTGCTACGCGAGCGGCTGAACGCGGCCGCTCCGCACGCGCTGAGCGGGGTACCGGTGGCGATGCTCTTCATCGACCTCGACGGGTTCAAGGAGATCAACGACCGGCACGGGCACGCGGCGGGCGACCAGCTGCTCGTCGCGGTCTCGCACCGACTGCTCGCGGCCGTCCGCGGCGCGGACACCGTCGCCCGGCTCGGCGGAGACGAGTTCGCCGTGCTGCTCGATGGGATGGACACCGAGGAAGACACCTACGCGGTGGCCGACCGCCTCCTGGAGAGCATCCAGGAGGCGGTCCCGTACGAGGGGACCGAGCTGCACCCGCGAGCCAGCATCGGGGTGGCGATGTGGCGCGGCGACATCGATGTCGAGCAGCTGATGCAGAACGCCGACCTGGCCATGTATGCCGCGAAGACGTCCGGCAAGGGGAAAGTCACCCGGTTCGACGACTGGACGGCCGCCGTCCCGCTGGATGTCCGGGTCGGGTGAGACCGGCGGTTCGTGGGGTTCGGCCCGCCCGGGGCCGGGACGTCAGGTGTGCAGGCCGGCGCCGAGGCAGACGAAGCCGGCGGCGGCCACGCGCTCGGCGGGGCCGCCGTCGCGGGCCAGGTCGCGGCGGGCGGTGGCGAGCGCCGCCGCCGGCGACGCCCCGGCCGCGAGCCGGCGGTGCACGGTGGTCATCAGCGCGGCGGCGGGTGCGTCCGGTACGGGCAGCATCGCCGCGATCAGGGCACGGGTGCCCATGGTCAGCAGCGCCGCGGAGAAGCCGAGCAGTTCGTCGCCGGGGCAGACCAGGGACAGCCCGCTGTCGCAGGCCGCGAGGATCACCAGCTCGGGCACGCCGGGCAGGGTCTGCAGGTCGTAGACGGTGAGCGGCCCGTCGGCGAGCCGCAGGCTGGAGAAGAGCGGGTTGTCGCGCCGGAAGGTGCCGTGCGCGGCGAGGTGCGCGATCCCGGCGTGCGGAAGGGCGGCCAGCACCGCGCCGGCGGTGGCCTCGTCCCCGGTGAGCACCCGGGCGCCGGGGTGCAGGCGGCGCAGCGCGGCGATCTCCGCGACCGCTCCGGGCAGGTCGGGGCCGGCCACCGCGAGCGGCGTCCCGCCCCGGGGCGCCCGCTGAGCGGCCTGGTACCAGAGGGTCAGCGAGGGCGAGACCGTCACCGGGCGGTCGGCGCAGGACGGCAGCAGCGCCCAGGGCAGCGACTGGAGGGCACCGGTCGGCACGATCACCAGCGGCCGGTCACCGAGCTCCGCCCGGACCGGCCCGACCAGCAGCTCGTCGAGCCGGCGCCCGAGGCTGGTGAGCAGCCGCCCGGCCGCCTCGGCGGTGCCGGGGTCCCGGGAGGCGGCCCGGCGCATGGCGAACGGCAGGTGCTCCAGCGGCCCGGCGAATTCCGCGGCCCGGCCCAGCCGGCGCAGGCGCACCCGGCCACCGGCGAGGAGCAGGGCGTACAGCACGCCGTCGCTCTCCACGTATTCGAGGACCGCCGCGCCGTGCAGGGCCTCGGTCAGCTGCTGCGGCGAGGCCGGGGCGGCGGTGCCCGTGTAGTCCCCGCGCCGGTGCCGCAGGTGGTCGCGGACCCGGTTCTCCAGCAGGGCCTGCCGTCGTTCGAGCGGGGCGACCGGCGTGCCGGACCGGCGCGCGTCGGCCAGTTCCGCGACGACGGCCCGTACCTCGGTCAGCGCCGCGGCCAGCACCGGATCGCGCGGCGGCTGGGCCCGGCCGAGCAGCAGGTGGCTGGCCCGGCCGCGCTCGGCCCAGCACAGCACCCGGCGCGCCGAGCGCGCCTCGACGGCCATCCGCAGCCCCAGCTCGACCAGTTCGGTGCGGTGCCCGGAGACGTGGGCGAGCAGGTCGGCGGCGCCGAGGGTGGCCCGGTACTGCTCGGCGATGCGCAGGCCGGCCGAGATCGCGGCGCTGGCCGCCCGCCGCCGGCCGTCGACCAGGTGGCGCATCGCGGTGGCCTGCCAAGCGCGGATGCGCAGTTCGGCGGGCCCGGCGCGGCGAGCGGCACCGGCGGCCGCCAGCAGCGCCCGCGCCTCGGCCCGGCGACCCTGGCCGAGCGCGAGCCGGGCCGCGATGACCCGGGCGTCGAGGGCCGGCAGCCGCCAGCCGGCCGCGTCCAGCGCCTCGGCGACCCGCACCACGTCCGGTACGGCGACCGGCAGCCCCTGACCCAGCCGGCAGCGCAGGGCGACCAGCCGGGCCACCGCGCTCCAGTCCTGGCGGTGCTGGCGGGCGAACGCGGCGGCGGCCTGGCGCGCGGCGGGCAACGCGGTCCCGCAGTCCCGCGCGAGCAGCGCCGCGGTGGCGACCAGCAGGTGTCCCTCGGGCAGCTTGAAGCCGCCGCGGGAACGGGTCAGCTCCGCCACCGCCTGCTCGGCCGCCTCCTGCGCCTCCCGGGCGAGCCGCACGGACAGCAGCAGCTCGGCGCGGTCGAGCAGCAGCGAGCTGACCCCGACCCCGAGCGCCCGGTACTGCCGTTCCGCCTCCGCGAAGTGCCGCAGCGCCTCGGGCACGGCACCCTGCCGGCTGTGCGCGAAGCCCAGGTTCTCCCGCACGTTGGCGGCGAGCAGGCCCAGCCCTTCCCGCCGGCTGAGCCGCTCGGCCTCGCGCAGGTCGGCGAGCGCCTCGGCGAAGTGGTAGCGAAAGACCTGCAGCACGCCGCGGTTGTTGAGCACTCGCCAGGTCCACACCCAGTCGCGGGCCGTCCGCAGCCGGGGCAGCACCTCGCGGTAGACCTCCAGCGCCTCGCCGAGCCGGCCGAGCTGCTGCAGGATGGCGCCGCGCTGGGCGGTGGCCCGCCAGCGCTGGACCCCGGTCAGGTCGGCGCGGGCCCGGTCGATGACGCCGAGCGCGCGGCCGGGCTGGCCGCGACAGCTCAGCACGTACGCCAGGCTCATCCGGGCCTCGGCGGCCAGCGTGTGGTTGCGGGCCCGCCGGGCCAGCCGGACGGCGCCGCGCTCGCAGCGCAGCGCGGTGTCCAGGTCCGACATGTGCAGGGCGGCCAGGCCCCGGGCCCGCTCGGCGACCGCCGCCGACTCGGGATCGTGGGCGCGCCGGGCCAGTTCGAGGGCCTGCGCGGCGCGCCCCCAGGCGCGTCGCGGCTGCCCGTCGACGAGGCGCAGCGCCTCGTCGCCGAGCGCACGGGCGGTGGCGTCCCGCACCATGGCGCCCTCCCACTCCAGCGATTCTCTCTCCAGCCGCGCCGCGTCGGCGACCTTTCCCAGCGACATTTGTATCAAATAGGGCCAAGCGCCGATCCGCATCGGTGAACCGGCACCACCCGGACAGCATGAGATCCCGCAGGGGGAACGATGAACGAGCAGAGCGCCGTACGTGGCGCGGTCCACCGGGTCAACGACCTGGTCGTGGCGCTGCCACACCTGGGCCTGGTCCGGGAGCGGCTGAGCGCCCTCGGCTACGGGCTGGGCAGGCCGCCGGCCGTCAGCGAGGCCCTGGGGCTGGCCCTGGTGGAGCTGACCGGGCTGGGGGCCGCGGCCAGCACCGCCGCCGACCTCGGCGACTCGCCCCTCGACGTCCTGATCGCCGGCCTGCGCGACCACTTCAGCGCCGGCTACGACGGCTGGATGCCGGTGCTCGGCAAGAACCGCGAGGTGGAGACCGTCGGCGGCACCCACGTGATCAGCGGCGGCGGCAGCGAGTTGCCGGTCGCCGCGATCGGCAAGGCCGAGGCCGTGGCCGGCGGCTGGGACCGGCGCTTCCTGTCCGACGGCGCCTACGTCCTGCCCGTGCCCGAGTCCGATGCCGGCGCTGCGGCCGGCCCCCTCGCGGTGGGTGCCGGCCTCCCCCGTCCGGATGGCGATCGGGGTCGCGGCGCGAGCGTCGCCGTCTGCGACACCGGGCTGTGGGCACACCCCTCGCTCGCCGGCGCCTACCTCGCGGCGCCGGAGGCGATGCTGCCGCCGGAGCCGGGCCCGGCGGGCCTGCCGTTCACCGCCGGCCACGCCACCTTCGTCACCGGCACGATCCTGCGCAACGCACCGGGCGCGGCGATCACCGTCCACGCCACCCTCGACGACCACGCGAAGGGCACGTCGTGGCAGCTCGCCAACGACCTGGTCGACCTCGCCGGGCGGGGAGCCGACGTCATCAACATCTCGGCCGGCTTCTTCACCGGCGACGACCAGCCCGCCCTGGCCATGACCACCGCGCTGCGGCTGGTCGGCCCGCGGACCGTCATCGTGGCCGCGGCCGGCAACCACGGCGGGGCCGAGGACAAGCCGCGGCGCCCGCTGTGGCCCGCGGCGCACGACGAGGTAGTGGCGGTCGGCGCGCTGACGGCCCTGGGCACGCCGGCGCCGTTCAGCACGGGCGGGCCGTGGGTGCAGCTGCTGGCGCCCGGCGTCAACGTGGTGAGCGACTACTTCGACGACGCGGTGACGGTCACCGACCCGTATTCGGGCGAGACCCGGCGCTACCGCGGCGTGGCCGCGTGGAGCGGCACGTCGTTCGCCGCGGCGTGGGTCTCCGGCCTGCTCGCCGGCCGCATCCGGCCCGGCCGGGTCGGCGCGCGGGACGCGCTGCGCCAGCTCATCGAGGACGCCCGCGCCGGAACCACCGCGGCCCGACTGCCCGATCAGTGCGCATAGGAGCGGTCTGGGTGACTCGCCCGCATTTGCGGCTATTATTCCGCATTGGCGTGGACCCCAGCCGGCGACAGCCACGCACCATTCCCAGAGGAGTCAGCAATGACCGACGGCGACACCGCCGCCCTCGGGGCCGCGACGGCGGCCCGCGACCCGCACGCGGTTCCGGCCCGGGCCCGCAGCGGCGTACCGCCCGACGAGGAGTTCCAGGCGGCCGACGGTGGCCTCACCGCCCTGGTGACCTCGGCGGCGGCCGGTGACTCGACGGCGTGGAACGCGCTGGTGGAGCGGTACGCTCCGCTGGTGCACGCGACCTGCCGGCGCTGGCGCCTGGATCCCGCCGACGCGGCCGACGTGAGCCAGACCGTGTGGCTGCGGCTGGTGGAGAATCTCGGCCGGCTCCGCGAGCCACAGGCGCTGCCCGGCTGGCTGCGCACCACGACGGTGCGCGAGTGCACCCGGCTCTACCACGCGCGGCAACGCGAGCGACCCGACGATCTCGTCGACCGGCTGGCCCACGCGCCCGCCGACGAGGCCGAACCGGTCGACCGGCGCCTCATCGACGACGAGCGCGACGCCGCGCTGCGGGCCGCGCTCACCGAGCTTCCGGAACGCTGTCAGCGACTGCTCGGCCTGCTGATGCGTGACCCGCCCACCTCGTACACCGACATCAGCGCCCGGCTCGACATGCCCTGCGGTGCGATCGGACCGACCCGGGCCCGCTGCCTGGACCGGCTGCGCACCAGCCCGACCCTCCGTGCCCTGCTCGCCGACGCCGATCCGGGCGACGGACCGTGACCAAGCCGACGCCCCTGAGGAGACGACCATGATGAGCAAAGACTGGCTGGCGAACGACAGCCTCCTGCGGGCGCTCGACGAGGCTGTGCACAGACCGGATCCCACCCCGCCGGCGATCCTCGACGCGGCCCGCGCGGTCTACACCTGGCGGACCGTCGACGCCGAACTCGCCGAGCTCGTCCACGACTCCCGCGGGAAGTCGCCCGCCCTCGCGGGCCTGCGCGCCGAGGAGGCCGACCTGCGGACGCTGAGCTTCGCGGCCCCCGGCCTGACCATCGAACTGGGCGTGTCGCCCACCGCGCTGCTCGGCCAGCTCGTCCCGCCCGGGCCGGCGGAGGTGACCGTCCGGCTCGACGGCGACGCGACCAGCACCGTGCCGGTCGACGAGGACGGCTGCTTCCGCGTCGCCCCGCCGCCCGCCGGCCTGTTCAGCCTGGCCTGCGAGACCTCCGGCGGCCGGCACGTCGTCACCACGACATTCCACCTTGTGACCCGAAGGACGGTTGCGCGGCCATTCACGCGACGGCAGATTGGGAAGGGTGTCCAGGAGATCGGGGCCCCACGTGACGGACGACCCGGGGCCTCAGCCGGCTGCCCTGCTGGATCTGTCCGAGGAAGCCCGTGCCACCGGCGCCTACCGGATCGGCGCCGACCTGGCCCTGCGGGCCGCGGGCGCCGCCGCCGACCTGGGTGACAACCGGGCGCATGGCCTCGCGATGCGGCTGCTGGCCAAGCACCTGATCCGCCTCGGCGACCACGAGGGGGCGGTGCGCTGCGCGGCCCAGGCGGTCCAGGCGCTGACCGAGCTCGGCGAGCGGGCCGAGGCCTGCGACGCGCTCGCCGTCCAGGGTCTGGCGCACATGAAGCTCGGCCTGCACGAGGAGGCCCTCGCCGCCCTGTCGGCCGGTCTCGACATCGCCGAGGAGCTCGACGACGACGAGTTGTTGTTCTGGACGTACAACCGGATCGGCGGGGTGCACAGCAACCTGTCCGACTTCCCGCAGGGCAAGCTCTTCCTCACCCGGGCCCGGGATCTCGCCGAGGCCGGCCTCGACGACGAGTGCCGCTTCGGCATCCTCAACAACCTCGGCGACAACGCGGTCGGCCTGACCGGGCAGCTGCGCGACCGCGGCGAGACCGCGGCGGCCGACCGGGCGCTGCGCGAAGGACTGGGGTACGCGCGCAAGTCGCTCGCGATCGCCCGGGCGACCGCGCACCCCAACCGCGAAGCCACCTGCCTGGTCACCTATGGCACGCTGCTCGGCCTCGCCGGAGAGCACGACACCGCGCTGGCGCGGCTCCGCCGGGCCGGCGAGATCGCCGCCGAGCACGGCTACCGTGCGCTCGAGCTGGCGGCCGAGGAGGCCGTCGCCGCCGTCCACCTCGCGCGGGGCCAGATCGACCGGGCCGTCGCCCTGCTCGACGGCGTCCTGGCCATGGCCGCCGACCCCAACCGGCGCGCGACCGCGATGGCCGTGCACGCCCAGCTGTCCGCGGCGTACGAGCAACGGGGCGACTTCGAGGCGGCGCTGCGCCACTACCGGGCGTACCACGAGCTCGAACGCACCGCCCGGTCGGCGGTGGCGGCGACCCGGGCGCGGCTGCTGACCAACCGCTTCGAGCTGACCGACGCGCGGATGCAGACGGAGAACGCGCGGCTGGAGGCCGAGCTGCACCGCGTCCGGCTGAAGGAGCTCGAGCACGAGAAGTGGGCGTTGCAGACCGAGGCCCGCCAGGCGGTCCGCCACGCGCGCGAGGACCAGCTCACCGGGTTGTGGAACCGCCGGTACCAGGACGAGGAACTCCCGAGGCTGCTCAGCGCCGCCGAGGCCACCGAGCGGCCGCTGTGCGTCGCGGTGTGCGACGTGGACGAGTTCAAGTCCATCAACGACCGGCTCGGCCATCCGGTCGGCGACCAGGTGCTCAGGACGGTCGCCGGCATCCTCCGGTCCGGCAGCCGTCCGGCCGACCTGGTCGCCCGGATGGGTGGCGACGAGTTCCTCCTCGCCTTCGCCGGCATCGACCTGGCCGCGGCGTACGCCATCTGCGAGCGGCTGCGCCACGAGGTCGAGATGCACGACTGGCCCGGCGTGCGGCCGGACCTGACGGTCACCATCAGTTTCGGGGTGGCCTGCCTGACCCCCGGCGAGACCGTCCCGGAGCTGCTCCAGGCCGCCGACGGCAGGCTGTACGCCGCGAAGCAGCGCGGCCGCAACTCGGTCCAGCCTCAGCTGGATCCCATCCACGGCGATTTCGCCCGCACGTCGCCCTGACGGCCGCTCATCCATCGAATTTGTCGCTACCATGACGTCTCGATGGTCCACTGTGTCCATCGCCGGCCGGGTCGACGGTTTCCTGAGGGGGTAGGCGATGGAGTTCGTCGTCAACGGCAAGACCGCCAAGGTGGACGCCGGCGCCGACACCCCGGCGGTGGAGCTGCTCCGCGAGGGTCTCGGCCTGACCGGGGCGAAGCCGGCCTGCGGCAGCGGGGTCTGCGGCGCCTGCACGATCCTCGTCGGCGGGACGCCGGTCGTCAGTTGTCTGACGCCGGGCGCCGCGATCGAGGGACGCGACGTCACGACGGTGGAGGGGCTCGGCGGCACGCATCCGGTCCAGCGCGCCTTCGCCGCCCACGACGCGTTGCAGTGTGGCTATTGCACGCCGGGCTTCGTCGTGGCGGCGGCTGCTTTCACCGACCGGTGGCGCGCCGCGCACGGCGACGTCGCCCCCACCCGGTCGCAGATCGCCCGGGCCATGGCCGGGCACCTGTGCCGATGCGGCGCCTACGAGTCGATCCTGGCGGCGATCGCGGCCGCGTGCGCGGGCCGGCACGACGGCGACGACCCGGTGCCGGCCCGGGTCGAGGCCTGGGAGAAGATCACCGGCCGGGCCCGCTACACCACCGACGTCCGGCTGGAGGGCCAGCTCGAAGGCGTGATCATCCGTGCCACGCGGCCGCACGCCCGGGTGGGCGCGGTGCACGTCGAGGGTGCCGCGGTGGCGGAGCTGATGCCGGCGGACCGCGTCGTGCGCTACGTCGGGCAGCCGATCGCGGCGGTCGCCGCCCCGACTCGCGCCGCGGCGCTGGCCGCCGCGGCCAGCGCCGAAGTGGAGTACACGCCGCTGCCCGCCGCGCTGACCACCGCCGAGGCGGAGCAGCCCGACGCGCCGGTGGTGTACGGCTCCCGCGCCGAGAGGCGCGGCGCGCCCAAATCGAACGAGGCGCCGCTGAGCCCGGCCAAGTGGCAGGGCAACGTGCGCGGGCCGGCCGCGGCGAGCTGGCGCGCGGGCACCGCGATGCGGCGGATCGACGAGGCCCGCGAGCGCGGGGACCAGCGCCTCGTGTCGGCGACGTTCACGACCGCCACCCAGGTCCATACCGCGATGGAGCCGCACGCCTGCGTCGCACGCTGGGACGACAAGGGCGAGCTCCACCTGCACCTGTCGACCCAGGCGGTCAGCGCGGTCGCGGCGGAAGCGGCCAAGCGGTGGAGCCTGAAGCCCGCTCAGATCCACATCGTCGCCGACCACGTCGGCGGCGGCTTCGGCTCGAAGGTCCACATCACCAGCGACCTCGTCGCGGCGGTCGAGCTGGCCCGGATCACCGCGGCGCCGGTCCGGGTGGTGCTGGACCGGGCGGAGGAGCTGACCGACGGCGGCAGCCGGCCCGCCACCCGCATCGAGCTCTCGCTGCTGGCCGACGCCGGCGCCGGCCTCGCCGCGATGAGCCTGGACGCGTGGAGCGACGGCGGGACATCCATCGGATCCAACGCGGCGGCGCTGAGCCGGTACATCTACGGCACCGCGCCCCGGCGGCTGCGGGACTTCGACGTGCTCACCCACCGGCCGCCGGCCGCGCCGTTCCGCGGGCCCGGCGGGCCGCCGATGGCCTGGGCCCTCGAACAGGCGGTGGACGAGATCGCCCACCGCTGCGGCGAGGACCCGATCGCCCTGCGCCGGCGCTGGGACGGCAACCCCAAGCGGCGCGCCCTCTACGACTGGGCCGCGGCGCTCCCGGCCTGGACCGGCCGGCAGCCGGTGGGTTCGCCGGACGGCAGGTTCCGCCGGGGGGTCGGCGTCGCGGCGACCAACTGGCTCTACCTGCTCGATCCCGGGACCGAGATCGAACTCGTCGTGCAGCGGGGCGTGGTCGTGGCCCGGACGACGACCCAGGACATCGGCACCGGCAGCCGCAGCGTGATCGCCGATCTCGTCCGCACCGAGCTCGGCCTGCCCGCGGGCCGGGTCAGGGTGGAGGTCGGCCGCACCGGCACGGTCTACGGACCGGCGTCGGTGGCCAGCAGCGCGACCCCCTCGATCGGCCCGGCCGCCATCGACGCGGCGCGGCGGCTGCGCGCCGCGCTCCCCGCCGGCCCGGTCCTGGAGTCCCTGGGCGACGCCGAGGGTGTGCGGGTGGTCGGCAAGCGTCGCCGCGACCGCCGCGGATACGTGACCCCGTTCCCGATCGGCAACCTCGCGATCGGCCGGGGCTTCGCCGGCGCCGTGCACCTCACCGAGGTGGAGGTCGACGCCCGCCTGGCCACGGTCCGGGTCACCCGGGTGTGGTGCGGCATCGCCGCCGGGCACATCTACGCCGAGCGGCTCGCCCGCAGCCAGTGCGAGGGCGGCATCATCCAGGGCATCGGTTACGCGCTCTTCGAGCAACGCCACGTCGACCCGGCGACGGGTGTCGTGCTCACCGACAACCTGGAGGACTACCGCATCCCGGGCATCGGCGACACACCGGAGATCAGCCTCCACTTCCACCAGGAGGGTTGGGAGCACGTGACCGGACACGGTGTCGGGCTCGGCGAGATGTCCACCGTCGGCATGGCGGCGTCGATCGGAAACGCGGTGCACGCCGCGACCGGGTGGCGTCCGCACGACCTCCCGATCCGGCCCGACCGACTCCGCGAAGGAATCAGCTGATGACCCGCCCGTCCACCGTCGACGAGGTCGTCGAGGCACTCGCCACCCACGGCGGCGAGTTGCGGGCCGGCGGCACCGACGTCCGGGCCCGGGCTCGGGGGCCGTTCATCGACCTCCAAGGCGTGCCCGCGCTGCGCGGCGTGACCTGGCGCGCCGGCGGTGCCGCCCGCCTCGGCGCGATGACCACCATCGCCGAGATCGTCGACGACGACCGGCTCCGCGCGGCCTATCCGGGCCTGCCCCTCGCGGCGGCGGAGCTGGCCACGCCCCAGATCCGCGCGGCCGCCACCGTCGGCGGAAACCTGCTGCAACGCAACCGCTGCTGGTATTACCGCAACCCACACTTCTCCTGCCATCAGACCGGCGGAGACACCTGCCCGGCGCGCACGGGGGTGCACCTCTACTCCGCCGTCATCGACCAGGGCCCGTGCGTCGCGCCCCACCCGTCGTCGCTCGCAACCGTCCTGCTCGCCTACGACGCGACCGTGGAGGTGCACACCCGCGGCACGGTTGCCCTGGCCGAGCTGTACGGCGACGGCTCCGACCCCACCCGGGACCACACCCTGGCCGACCGCGAGGTGCTCCTCGCCGTCGACCTGCCGGCACCGGCCACCGGCGAACGGGCCGCGTACCAGCGCGTCGCGGCCCGGTCCGGCGCCGAATGGCCGCTCGTGGAGGCCATCGCCCGCCTGGTGCTGTCAGGCACGACGATCACCTTCGCGGTGGTCGTCGCGGGCGGCGTCGCACGCACTCCCGTCCGCCTGACCGGCGTCGAGGCCGCGCTGGTGGGCCGGCCGGCCACTCTCCCGACTCTCCGCGCCGCATCCACCCACGCGACCGCACGCTGCGCCCCGCTGGCCCAGACGGAGTACAAGGTGGGCCTGCTGCGCGACACGACGCTCGACGTGCTCGAGCGAGCTCTTAGCATGACCCCATGACCGTAGATTTGTTCGCCGGCGTCCCCGTCCGCGACTACACCGAGGCGGCGGCCTGGTACGAGCGGCTCCTCGGCGGCCCGCCGTCGTTCCTGCCCAACGAGACCGAGGCGGTGTGGGAGCTCGCCACCCACCGCTACCTGTTCATCGAGGTGCTGCCCGAGCACGCCGGGCATGCCAGGCACACCGTCTTCGTCAGCGACTTCGACGAGCGCATCTCGCACATCGCCGAGCGCGGCCTGGAGCCGGCCACGCGCGAAACCTACGGAAACGGCGTCCGCAAGACCACCTTCCGCGATCCGGACGGCAACGAGATCGGTTTCGGCGGCGCGCCGATCTGAAATGGGGTGCGGAATGCCCCTGTCCCACCCTCACCGTCGTGGATCTGCACTCGGTAGTGTGCTGTGCACTGTGCACCCTCACCTGTGTGCCGTGCTGGGCATGCGAGGTAAGTCAGGGAATCGAACCCCAGCGCCTGCCCTCGGCGCACCAGGAGGGAGCCGGAAATACCCGCCGGCCCTCGGGTCTGCGCACGCCTCCACGTCGGCTACCCGCTCCGCACCGCGATCGTCAGTCGAGCAGGTCGGCCTCCCAGTTGGTCCGCTGAATGAGCGTGTCGACCTCGCGAAGCTGCCGGGCGAGATCGTCGGCCTGGCCCCGCAACTCGGCCACCGGCAGCGCCGGGATCATCTTCAGCTCGGACCGCAACTGCCGGAACCCCCGCTGGCCGTCCCCGGCCGCGGCCTCGGCGGCGGAGGTGACCACGCTGTGCCGCAGGCGCAGGACGTCGCGGCGGGCGAGCGCGTCGGTGAGCGTGCCGCTCCCGACCGGGGTGGCGGAATTGGTGCGGTTGATCCGCCGGATCAGCGACTCGAGCTCATCGAGCACCGCGCCGGCCTCGGCCAGCAGGGCCTCGGCGTCCTCGGCCGGCTCCTCGCCCTCCTGGTATCGCGCGCTGCCCGTGATGCGGGAACGGAGCTGTTCGGCGCGACGCGACGCATCCGCGCGCAGCGCAAGTGCCTCGGCAAGCTTCATGGCGCCAGTATGGCGATCGGAGATCGACACCGCCTACCGATTTAACCGCGCCGCGGCCGGCCGCGCCGGGCGATAGGGTCTCGCTGTGGGATCCGGAGATCCAGCCCCCTTCACGTACGAGCAAGTCGGCGCGACCCGCGATGAGTTCCTGCCTTCCGGATATGGCCACGTCTCTCGTGATGTCGTCATCGGGCACGGACCGAAATGCTTCCACGACGCGACCGAGGCCCTGCTCGGCTGGCAGATGCATCGCGGAGCCGGCCTGGGAGTGGCGGCCGACGCGGCCCGCGCCGCCGCCGGCACGCTCGTCGTGTTGCGCGCGGGCTGGGG
Source organism: Actinoplanes sp. ATCC 53533 (assembly GCF_003947245.1). Classification (NCBI taxonomy): domain Bacteria; kingdom Bacillati; phylum Actinomycetota; class Actinomycetes; order Micromonosporales; family Micromonosporaceae; genus Actinoplanes; species Actinoplanes sp. ATCC 53533. The sequence continues at coordinate 244,726 of NZ_QHHV01000006.1, forward strand.
CCCGATGAGCATCGCGATTCCGTGCCGCGTCGTCTATGCCATCGACGCCGAGGACTGCCAGGGATTCGCCTACGGCACCCTGCCCGGCCACCCGGAACGGGGCGAGGAGGCATTCACCGTGCGATTGACCCGGGACGGCGAGGTCCGCATGCGCATCCGGGCGTTCTCCCGGCCGGCCACGGCCCTCGCGCGCGCCGGTGGCCCGTTCACCCGCCTGGTCCAGGAGCACGTCACCAACCGCTACGTACGCTCCCTGCGAGCGCTCGCGAACCGCGGCGAAAGCGCCCCGCGGGCCTGACGGCTTGTCACGCGATCGCCCTGGATATGTGACCCGGACGGTGGCAACGTGGTCTCCGAGCGACTCGAGGAGGCCGTAATGACGACAATGGACAACCGCGACGGCACGGACCTGAAGCTTGAGGTGATCACCATCCCGGTCACGGACCTCGACCGGGCGAAGGCGTTCTACGCCGGGCTCGGCTGGCGGCTCGACGCCGACTTCATCCTCGGCGGCGCCCGCGCGATCCAGTTCACGCCGCCGGGCTCGGCGTGCTCGATCCACTTCAGCCCGGGCACCGCGGCGGCGCCGCCCGGTTCGGCGCAGGGCATCTTCCTGATCGTCGCCGACATCGAGGCCGCGCGCGACGACCTGGTCAAGCGCGGCGCCGACGTCGGCGAGATCTTCCACCTGACGCCGGAGGGACAGGCCGCCGGGCTCGCGCCCGACCGGGCCACCTACGGCTCCGTCGCCGCCTTCAGCGACCCGGACGGCAACGGCTGGCTGCTGCAGGAGGTCACCACCCGGCTGCCCGGCCGCGTCGACACCGGGACGACGACGTTCACGTCGGCCAGCGAGGTGGCGAGCGCGCTGCGGCGCGCGGCCGCCGCGCACGGCGAGCACGAGCGGCGGACCGGCGAGGTGGACGAGAACTGGCCCGACTGGTACGCGGAATACATGGTCAGCGAGCAGGCCGGCACAGAACCGCCCAAATAGCCGAACCCACCGGCCCTCGCCGACGGTGCGGGAGGTGGCGCTGAGTAGGGTCGGCTGTGCCGAGGGGGCGAGGCCGGAGGCGCGGGAAAGAGCGTCGGATGCAGATCGAGGTCAACGGGACGCGGTTGTGGTTCGATGTCGACGGGCCGGGGGTTGTCCCCCACGGCTCGCGGACGCGCGAGCGACCGACGGTCATCCTCGTGCACGGCGGGCCCGGCGGCTTCGACCACTCCTACTTCAAGCCGCATTTCGCCCGCCTGACCGGCGAGTCCCAGGTCGTCTATCTCGACGTGCGCAATCATGGCCGCTCGGCGCGGCACGATCCGGCGGACTGGAGTTTCGAGGTCTGCGCCGACGATGTGCGGGCCTTCTGCGACGCTCTCGGCATCGTCCGCCCGGTCGTCCTCGGCCATTCGATGGGCGGCTTCATCGTCATGCTCTACGGTGCCCGCCATCCCGGCCACGCCGGCGCCATGGTGCTGCAGTCCACCATGGCCCGGTTCGATCTGGGCCGGCTGGTCGAGGGCTTCCGCGCGGTGGCGGGCGACGAGGTGGCCGAGTTCGCCCGGCGTGACTACGGTGGCGACCCGGTGACCGAGGAGCAGTCGGCGGCGGTCTTCGCCGCCTTCGGCCCCGCGGTCCCGACCACGCAGCAGCGGGCGCGCACGATCCGCAACCCCGGCCTGGGCACGCGCGGCGCGGAGCTGCTTCGCCGGCTCGACGTGGTCGACCAGCTGGCCCGCATCAGCTGCCCGACGCTGGCCTGCGCGGGCGATCGTGATCCGGTCACCTCCGTGGCGGCGGCGCGAGAGATCGTCGACGCGCTGCCGCCCGGGATCGGCCGGCTCCAGGTGATCGAGGGGGCCGGGCATTTCCCCTGGCTGGACCGCCCCGACCGCTACTGGCCGCTCATCTCCGCCTTCATCACCCGGGTGCGAACGTAGTTGGGCACAAGCCGCCGACTGGTGGGCCGGGACGGCTTTGTGGTCGACGGCTGTGCCGGTGACCGGCCGAGGAGAGCGCGGTCGCTGAATCGTCAATCCTCCGCTTGCGCGGAGGTTCCCGAATCGAACGGAAGAGAAGGAAGCGCCCGCATGGCCTCGGCCGGCACGGCTACTCGGGGATCAGCTCACCGAGCCGATCCAGTGGATAGACCTGCGAACCCTCAGGCAGACCCTCAGGTGCCTCAAGGCCCAGGAAGGTGACCGGCTCGTCCGGCAGCCGGCCGTCCCACGCGGTCACCTCGGTCCCCGCGCGCCAGAGGTCGACCAGGTAGGAGACGGTGAGGTAACGCCGCTCCAGCAGCGCCCGCACCCGGTCTGCCGTGGTGAAGGTGTTGTCCTCCACCCGGTTGAACGACGGCCTGCCGGACAGGTACAGGTGCAGCCACACCGCCTGCCAGCCGTGCTCGCCCTTGGCGAACACCATCGGCAGCGCGACCCGGCCCGAACCGCGCATCTGCGAGCGCGCCCGCACGGTCCGCGCGTCGAACGGGGCGCCCCGCTGCTCCCGGGCGCGGGCCTGGTAGCCGAACATCGACTCGGCGACCTCGCCGAACGACTCGCCCGAATAGATGTTGACCTGCGGAACCACGTAGCGGCCGCCGACCGTCAGCGGCATGTCGATGAACTCGGTCGCGCCGTCCGGCGCATCGGTGATGTCGCCGGAGTACGCCGCGCCGTCGTGGCGGTAGTTCGTCCAGGACACCTGGCCGGCGGTGTGGAAATCGTCGTCGAGCAGCAGCGCCGACAGGTCGTAGTCGGTGCGGCGGCTGGTCTGCCGCCAGTAGGTGAAGAAGCGCAGCAGCTCACCGGAGACCGGCGCCCGCGAACCCCGCGGCAGCACCCGGAAACCGCCCTCGGTGGCCTTGCCGGACAGCGGCAGCGCGACCTCGAGCACCTCCGGGTCCACCAGCAGCGGGCGCCGCGGCTGCGGCAGCCGGGCACTGATCTCGGCGTCGAGCAGCGCCGACAGCTCGGCCACCAGCTCGGCCGGCAGCGGTGGCCGCCGATCCGGCCCGACCCACGCGTTCCGGGAACGGCTCGCGTACATGCGGGCGGACGCGGGAGTCAGCCGGTTGTCGATGTGCTCCCGCAGCGAGCAGAGCACCCGGCCGGACGCCGAGCCGAGCGCGCCGGTGACGGCTTCGACCACGGCGGCGCGCTCCGCCGGCGAGGCCTGCCGCAGCAGCCGGTCCGCGGATCGCAGGAGCATGCCCGGCGCGGCCGACAGCACCGACGCGGCCGAACCGACGGCTCCGGCGCGGAACGCCTCCTCCGCGCGGCCGGCCACGTTACGGACCCGCCGCTCGCCGCGCGCGACCGCGAACACCTCCCGGGCGTGCGGCCACTCGGCGTACTCGTGGGGGTGCAGCCGTTCCCCGAGCCGCTTCCACCGCTCCGTGTGCCGGGCGACGTCACCGAGCTTGGCCGGGCTCGCGGCGACGACCTCGTTCAGGGCGGCCAGCAGGACCCGCCGCTCCCGGCGCGGGAAGGCACGCAACCGCGTGGGCGCCGCGAGTGAGACATCGCCGCCGGAGACCTGGCTGGCCAGACGCAGCACGTCGGTGATGCTGTCCACCGCGACCAGCGGCCGGCCCAGCACGAGCCGGACCCCGTTGAGCACGGCACGGTTCTCCCGCACCGGGATCGTGGCCGGCTGCGCGCCGTCCATCCGGGCCACCGCGAGCTCGCTGAGGATCGCGAGGTCGGCCTCGCCGTGCGGCGTCGTGCTGCCCGCCAAAGCCAGGTAGAGGCGCTCCGCCTCCACCTCGGCGGTGTCGCCGAGGTGGAGCAGGGTCACCCGGTCCCCGGCGGTGGCGATCAGCTCGTCGTGCGCGGCCAGCAACTCGTCGTAGGTGTGCTGGTAAGTGCCGTAGCCCGGCAGCTCGAGCAGGTCGATCCCGCCGGAGCGGACCGCGTCCCGCAGCTGCGCCTCGGTCGCCGTGCCGCCGCCGGTGAGCACGGCCGCGCGCAGCCGCTCGGTCCAGAACTCGACGGTGTCCGGCACGCCGCCCGGAAAGCCGATGAAGTAGGCGTTGTGCCGGACGTGGTCGCCGACCAGCTCGCGCACCGCGGAGACGACCGTGGCGGCGAGATCCATCGCCGGCTCGGGTGCCAGGGCGCCGATGTGGTCCAGCAACGCCCGCGACGCGGAGAATCCCACGTCGAGCAGCGCCGCATCCAGCTGCCGGGCAACCGGCGTGCCGTCGCCGGCCACGCCGGTGCTGGCCGGCACGCGCAGGGTCTTCTGGATGATGATCTTCTCGTACATGTGGGCCGCCGGGGACTCGAACCCCGAACCCTCCGATCCCATAGAGAGAAGGAAGCGCTCCCATGACCGCGTGGGCGGAGAGCGGACGCGCTGTTTCAGCCGGATGCTCTACCAGTTGAGCTAGCGACCCGACGTCGATCATCACACGGCCCGAGCCGGGCGGGCCATCGAGTTTCGCGCGGAAGCCCGCCGCTCCCCGGGGGCGTCGCGCCTGGGAGCCCAAAAGGCCGTTCTCGATCGTCACCGCACCACCGCGGTCGTAGCGACGCGCCTCGACGACCACATCACCTTCGGATGCCGTGTCGGACCCGTCACAGACTCGCCGACGCCCGCCGCGACCCTCATAGACGGCGGCGCCGCCGCGCCCGACAGTCCGATCTTCGGCCAGAAGCTCAGCCGGGCGCAGGGACTGGCCCACCCCCGGCTCACCGAGCTCTGGAAGGTCCGCCAGCATGTCTACGGGACTGACACGTCGGACGGCGGTCAATCCTGAGACCACTCGGCAACGGGCCGCATTGTCATGGCCGATATGAGGGCATCGAATATCGCTGTCGTGCACTGCGGCGCATTCTTTAAGGTTCTCGTATGAGGATCACGCTGCGCGCGCTGACGCACGAGGATGTCGAGGCGCACAACGCTGGCGAGGATGAACGCACGGTTCGATGGTTGACCGGCGGTTATGGCGCTGTCGAGTCGACGACAGTCCATTTCGACAGGCTGGCCGACAATGCCCGCGCGGGGTGCGGCAAGCGAGGCTTCGGAGTGTGCCTCGATGGTCGTCTCGCCGGGTACGTCGACTATGACCCGGATGTTGGGGACGGCCTTGAAACGGGAGATGCCAACATCAGCTACGCCGTCCACCCGTGGGCACGCGGGCGTGGGGTCGCGGGTGAAGCCGTCCGTCTCATGTGCGAATACATGCGCAAGCACCGGATCGGAACGCGCGCTGCCATCCGGGTCGATCCGGACAACTATTCGTCCGTCCGGGTCGCCGAGAAGAGTGGCTTTGTCTACGTCCACGACTTCACTTCCAGCACCGACAAACAACCCGATGGAACCCCGGTCACGATGCGGCTTTACGTTCACGACCTGTGAGCGCCGGTCAACTCATTTGCCGCGATTGGCGTATGGTCCGACCACGCGACCGGCCACAGCGGGTAGCCGTGGGCCGGATTGTGACGGCGCCAGACCCTGACGGCGGTGTCGTGCCTTCGTGTCTCGACGGCTGGTCGGCCCCAGCTCGGCGTCTCGGGCCTGCCAAGCTGCTCCCACCTGCAGACTGGCGGGCAACCGTAGTAGTTTACGCGTAAACCCTCTTGGCGCAGTCAAAGCGAGTGTGAATGTCTTACGATCTTGCGGTTTGGGAGGGTAGCCGACCCCCCGACGCCGAAGGCGGCGAAGCCTTCGAGCGGCTGTATCGCGACTACATGGAGTCGGACGTCGAAGTTCCACCGACCCAGGCGATACGCGATTACGTCATGGCACTGCTTGCCCGTTGGGTCGACCTTACCGAGGATGAGGACGACAGCAGCCCTTGGTCGGACGGCCCACTGATCAACAATGCATCCGGGCCGATCATCTACTTCGCCATGCGATTCAGCATGGCCGACGAGGTCTCCGCTGCCGCCGCTCGCATGGCGGCCGATCGGGGACTGGTCTGTTTCGATCCACAATGGAACCGCATCCGTCCGACAACCGACGAACCCTGACGTCCTCAATGCCGCGAACCCGGCGACCGGACGCCAAGATCGCGGTGCTCTCTTCTGCCGCGATCCGCTCGCTACGCAGCGTGCCGGCGAGGTAAGCGGCTGGCGCACGGACGTAGCCGATGAGCGGATGTTGCGGGCCGCGCCTTCTGGCGTCAGGTGGGATGCACGGCGACGGCATAGAAGCGGGCTATCGCGGAAACGGCCACGTTGGGCCAGGGGTGCGCGGCCATGGCTTCGGAGGCGAGTACGGCCGGCTCGCCGTTGACTCGGATCTCGGCGATGGTCGAGTCCGGGGTCCGGCAGAGATACACCTTGACGCCGTTGAGTTCCGGGCGGTCCAGGTCGGGCGTCAGTTCGGCCGCCAATGCACGCAGGATCTGGCTGTCGAGCACCGCGGCCTGTAGCACCTCGTTGCTCGCGTCATCGGGGCCGTAGCCCAGCACGCCGGAGCTGATCGTGTGCCATCCTGGGATGGCCGCGGGATCGTCGTCGCGCAGATGGGTGGCGTACCGACCGGTTCCGCCGGTCGCCATCTCCAGGAAGCAGGCTCCGGACGTCTCGCTCCAGATGTGCAGGACCGTGTCGAATGCCGCAGGCCCCGTTCCGAAACCGCTGATGCAGTCGATGATCAGACCGGCTTCGGACTCGCCCAACCTCGTGGAGAATCCGAGATCGAAATGCTCGGGACTTTCGGTGTGGTTGGGAAGCGACATCACCGCCCACGGACTGTGCCGACCGAATAGCATGCCGTTCTTCACCCAGCTGCCTTTGGTGAAGCCGGGCGCGAGTTCCTCGAGCTTGTCGCGCAACAGCGCCATGGCCTCGTCATCGGTGGGGCGATCGGGTGGAGGCTGCCGCGGATTCGCACGTTTCCAAAACATGGCGGGATCGTAGGGTAATGATCGACGCCTCGCACCGCCCGGTGCACGCTCTGCCGCGATCCGCGCGGAGCACGTGTCGTGCGGCGGCGGCCGGCGTGTGGGATCCGCCGCGTCAAGGTTTCGAGGATGCGCAGGTCACCGCAGGGTGCGCGACCGCACTGTACGTTGCAGGACTGTCTCGATCTCCTCCGGCAGCTGGAACCATCCGGCCGCCGTATAGAGGCGGTGCCGCGGGTTGTGCTGGTAGCTGCCCGCCACCGGCTGGGCATCACGGACCTGCACCGTTCCGAGGATGTCCTCTGGCGGCACCCGGCCGCCAGGGTCGCTCGTGCGCTCGTCGAGCAGGTAGACGAAGCCGTTGCCCTGGATGTGCGCCTGCCTGCGGATCGCCTCGCAACTGACCACGCTTTCCCAGATCGTTCGAGACAAGAGGCGCAGAAACGGCGGGTTCTCCCGAATGTCAGCCGGACCGGGCTCATCCAGGTCGGCATCATGGTGTACGACTGCCAGCACGACCTCCGGATGCAATCCGTGTTTGTCCACCCACACCGGCTCGAGCAGCGACATCACCGCTCGCTCGCCTCCGCCGAAATCGACTCGATATCCGTAGACCGCTCGCGCCATGGCGGACACCATAAACAGTCCGACGACCGGCTCACTATGCCACTACATCCATTGCATGACCGTGCGGACGCCACCGCGGCCAAGATCGAGCACGCTCTCATCTTGCCGAGCGTGCGCGGCAACGGCCTCGACCGCCGCGCTCCGGGAGCACCAAGTCCGTGACCACCCGTCACCGCGAGCCTGAAGACCAGCCGGATCAGGCCGCGGGCAGGTAGCGAGTGCGGCTACCGTACGTGCGGTCCTCGAGTTCCACGAAGGCCAGCCCGGGGACCACGGCTACGAGCTCGCCGTACAGGTGGCGGGCGACGAGCTCGAAGGTCGGCCGGAAGGGGAACCGGTTGGTCCACGGACCGTCGCCGAGCAGGTCCGCCCACGCCGCCAGCCGCGCCGACAACGCGTCCGTATCGAAAAACCAGCCGCGTTCGGTGAGGTCGTCGTCCTCGAAGCCGACGCCCGCTCGCAGGGCCACCTCGACATCTTCGCCGGAGACGAGCCGTTGCTGTCCAGCAGCGGCCCTGACGGGCGAGGGCAGGCCTTGACTGGCACGGAAGACGACGCAGACATCGACTACGAAAGGCATCTGGCCACCATTTCATCTGTACGGGCCGACCACACGCCTCGCCGAGCATCACCAAGATCACCGTCTGTTCGCCGAGACCTGACCGTTGGAGTTTCTTGCGCATCACCCTCGCGGCGGCGACCATCATTGAATGACATCGATGGTGCGCCGTCTCGCGCTAGTGTCCGCGGTCTCCGCGGCCGCGTTCGCCTTCGCCCCGCCCGCCCCGGCCGCGGCCTACCCCCAGTGCCTCGCCAACACCATGTGCGGCTGGCTGTACTACTCCGACGCAGCCCGGACCCACCAACAGGGCGGCCACACGACGAACTGTGACGGCGTCGTGCTGGACTGGGGCATCAAGCAGGGCTACTCGAAGTACATCGTGCAGACCTGCGGCGGCGAGCCCGATCCAGTGTGACGACCCTCTAGGCCCGCTACCGCTGGCCTCCTCTTGCAATATTTGACCGGCGGTTCGGCCACCGCCGGTTCCCGGGTCTGCTGGGCTCGGGGGCGCCACCCTCACGGTCGCCGGCGGCGCCGGGCTGACCTAGCGCGCGATCGACGAGGGCGTGTTCGCGTCCGGCACCGGGGCGGCCTACGCCGCCTGGAATGGGTGGCAGCCGTCCGGCCGAGACGTGCTCAACCTCGTGCGCGCCGCCGCGCTGGCCGCCTGCTAACGACGGGTCGTCTTTCCGGGGACAGCCCTGACTGGATCGTGGTCGCGGTCCGCCACGTCTTTCCCCATCTGGTGCCCGCCGACCGGTGACCGACGCGCGCCCGAGCAGGTGGGAGCGCCCAGTGGCGATGGTGCGGGTTCATGGTGGTTCCGGCAAGAGCGGAAGCTGCCTGAACACGGTGATCTCCGACTTCAATGCCCGTACGGCGACGACGGACCTGAAGCTGACGAAGGACCCTGCCGACGTCGAGCTGTACTTCGCTCCCGTCTCCAAGTTCCGGTCTCTGGCTTCGGACTATGTGGCCGGGAACGACGGCTTCTTCTCGATCAAGTGGTCGTACAACATAGGGAGTCCGCTGTCACCTCATCCGTGAGGAGCTCACCCAGGCGACGGGATCATCTGGCTGCTGTACAGCGGTGCGGTGCACCCGGTCGATACGACGAACGACATCACCCGCGCGGTGACCGTCAAGTAGCCACCGCGCTTGCGGCCGGAAGGCCCGGCCGGCACCCGTACGCCCGTGCAGAACTCGAGGGAGCGGTGAACTCGAGGGCTGCGCCTCCGCCTGTGCACGGACGCAAGGTGGCAAGGATGCGTGCGCTCATTTGCCGCGATCCGTGCCCAGCGCGGCGGGCCCAAGGCACGACAGCTGCTCCGATCGCCTGTGGTCAGGTGGCGCGGCCGTGAAGGTACGCCTACCGGGCGGCCCTCAGGTCGGCCCACTGTCGGTCGTGGTCGTCCGCGATCTCCGGTTCCGGGTTCAGGCGTCCTTCGGCCAGCAGAGTGTCCACCAGATCGAGGTCGTCCTGCCTCTCGTCGATCTCGCCGCGCGCGAGACGGCGGGCAGCCATCACGTCGACCGCTCGCAGGGCCAGCGAAGCGACGTCGACCGGCGGACGATAGGCCGCCGCCCACAGCTCGGCGTCCAGCGCGATCGCGGCCACCTCCCAGGGCGCCGCCGGCTCAGCCTCGTCGTCCATCTCCTGGGCGGCAGCCCGCATCCGGGCGAAGTAGGCCAGCGTGGAGATTGGCGAGAACGGCCAGCCCTCCACCGGGAAGGCCCGCGGCGACGTCCGGCCGATGGTTGTCAAGCCGAGGGCACGGACGACAGCGAAGACGGTGTCGTCCGCCAGCTGATCTCCGGTCACGGCCGCGTGCACCGCCGCCGGGTCGGCGCGCAGGCCGGCCGTCGCGCTCCACTCCAACAGCTCGCCGACCACGTCCTCGACCGCGCGACCGCTCGGACCGGGCAGACCCTTGGGCCCATGCTCGTCGCAGCAGCCCTCTTCGACGTCATGCAGACGCGTCACCCGCCCGGCACGATCGCCGACAGCGGCACACAGCAGGGCCCAGTCGCTGTCGAAGACCTGTGCCGCGAGCACCGGGCGCCCGGTCGATGTCGCCAGTCGACGGCATGGTTTCCGCAGCTCGGGCGCCTCGATCCGGCCGCCGGTCTCCACGAGCTGCCAGCCGTCGCCGAGCTGCCGCACATACCGATGCTGGTGCCCGAAACTGTCCATACCGTCCTCATGGACGAGCAACCCCGCCGACCAACCCACGACCACGGTCCCCGTGTATCCCACGCGCACAGCCTAGATCTGCCCTGAGGTCGGCTTGAATCGCGGCAGCGGGCGGACTCCATCGGGCCGCGGTAGAAGCCCTTGTCCGCGTCGGGTCAATCTGCTCCCACCGGAGCTTCGCGCCGACCCGCCCAGCTGTTCACACGAGGCTTGGCGGTGATTGTTGGTAGCTTGTTGCGCATGGGGGTGGTACGGACATTCGAAGACGATGACCTCTCACTGGAATACAGCCTTCTCGTCCTCGTGGACCCGAGCGTCGCGTGGCCACACGAAGATCCGCACATTCCGCACTACCGCGACCGGGGGGACACGCCGAACGGCACATTCGCCGGCTCGGGCGCGGGTTGGATCTATGCCGACGCCCCCGACCTGGACGATCACCGTATTCGTCTTGAACTGCACGACAGCGAGCCACCGCCGGCCGACCGGGGACACTTCGACGACGTCCTCGAGACGCCGTACCGTTCAAGCTCCGGCGCGATTTCGCTGGCCTGGGTGACCAGTGGCCCCGGGGACAGGGAAGACCTCGAGCTGGGTGCAGCCGAATGGTTCCGGGTCCGGATCGCCCGGCGACGAGAAGACGCCGAGGGCCCTCCAGAATTCCGCTATCACTGGTTGCTGCAGTTCTGGCCCGACTCGGCGATCGAGCCTCCGGTCTGGCTGGCCCGAAGTGAGGCTGTCAGGGATGCCCGACTGGCCGAGGACATCGAAGCGATACTGCGGTGGACACCGCGGCTGCCGTTGGAGACCACAACTCGCGAGCTGGCGAGGCGTCTGCTGGTCAGCGAAGCGGAGGTCCGCGACGCTCTGGGCGTCGCGAGGCTGGCCGATCTGCTGCACACCGAAGGCGAGGAGCCGCTGCGGCTGAGACTCGGGCCCCGAGCCAGTTCCTGACAGCCGCGGTCAACGCGTGCCGGGCCACCGGACTGGATCAGCAGGCGCCAATGCAGTGCGCCGGAGGCATGCGAGGATGCGGCGGGATCTCTTGGGCGCAACGCCGAGACTCTTGGCGTCCGACGTCTCGTCCTTCCTCAATGAGTGGGTTCCGGGCTCTGTTCGCCATCTGGTTAGCCTGTTTGCCATGTACTGGGATCCCATGCCAACGGTCGCTGCTTCTGCCGGCCTGGATGTGGCGAACTTTTCCCGAGGAGAACGGCGACTGGGACCGCCGGAGGCGTATCTACGGGGTCGGTGGACAGAGCGTGACTGGCGCAACGTGCCGGGCCCGTTCTACGGCGCACTGACCGATTCCTGCTGGACAGGCCGCGACATCGCGCCCGCGCATGTGGTTTACGAGGACGATTACGGCAGCGAGATCGTGTACCGGCAACCCAGGAACGCGAGCGAGGTTCAGCTCGTGCTGACGGCAGCCTGGAACGACCCGTGCGGCGGCTATGCCGCTGATGGCGATGAACACTGGACGCTCCGGCTGCTGCAGGAGTGGTGGGTCGATCGCGGTCGGCTAGCCGCCTGGATCGACGACCTACAACGACGATGGTCATCCCGCGAACGGGCTGACGAACGCGAGAACGCGGCGGGGCTTCGCGAGTACGCCGAATACCTGGGAAGCGGGCTCGAAGCCGATCTCCGCCATTATGGATTCTGGCTCGACCACAGGCGACCGCCGCGACCTGACGAAAGACTTCCTCATCTAGGTTGACCTCGGCGGAACACAGCTTTCGGGAAAGTCAGGATTCGGCCTTCGATAAGGCGCAGCCGGCTGTCGATGTGGTGACGGGCCGTCCGCGCTGATCGCGCGGCCCGGCGGAAGACCTCGAAACTCTGTCGCGCGGTGGCGACCACGGCGCCTATCGTTCTCCCGCGCTGCGATCCACCACCGCAGAGAGGTTTCGTGATGGTCAGGAGGTCATGATGGACCGCGACGAGAAGTTCGAGATGTCCTTTTGAGCCGAGCAGCAAGCGCCGTCGGGGGTTCCCTTTAGCGAGACCCACGTCAAGCGAGGCGACCGCATCGTCGGTCACGATACGGAACTCGTGGAGAAGCTCGGCGGCAGGGACCCCTGTCCCTGCGGGTCCGGGCGGCGGTTTCCGTCGCTGTTGCCGGTCCGCTGGACGGTATGACGACACGAACGGCCACTACTACGTCCGCGACTGACTGGCGTCGATACCGGCCGACGGCCCGCTCAGGCGGCCGTCGGCCGGCCACGATCATCTGCCGCGATCCGGGCGCGCGGCGATGTGCAGCCGCTGGTCAGCGCTATCTGCCAGGACCACCGGTGCTCGACACCCATGGCGACCCCCACATCCGTGGCGTATGCACACGGGAATGCCCGGAGCGATCGTGGTGTGTGGTGAACTGGGTGGCGTGCAGATGCGTCCCACAGAACTGGCGGCGATCCGGGCCGGCGATATCGACGTGGCGTTCCGCCGGTGGGAACGGCCTCGGGTCAGGGTCGGTACCCGGATGCGTACCGCCGTCGGACTGGTCGAGGTCACGTCCGTCGAACGCGTGCCAATCAGGTCGCTGACCGCCGCGGACGCCCGCCGGGCCGGCGCGGCGTCGCTGGCCGCGCTCCGCCACGGGTTGGACCGCCTGCACCCCGACCGGCCGGTGTATCGGATCGGGCTGCGGTATGCGGGCGTCGACCCGCGGCAGGCGCTGCGGGAGGCAGTACCCGACGCCGCGGAGATCGACGCGATCGTCGCGTGGCTCGACCGGCTCGACCGCGCCTCGCCGACCGGGCCGTGGACCCGGGCAACGCTCATGCTGATCGACGAACTGCCGGCCACCCGGGCACCCGACCTCGCGCAACGGATCGGGCGAGACACCCCGTCGTTCAAACAGAACGTGCGCAAGCTGAAGGAGCGCGGCCTGACCGAATCGCTCGACATCGGCTACCGGCTCTCGGCGCGCGGCGCCGCCGTCCTGGACCACGAGGGTCATCCCCGGTCGGCCCAGAGCCGGTCGGTACCGGAGCCGGGCATCCCGCTGCCACACATCGGCGCCGCCGCGACACGCGCGCTTACCGCGCACGGCGTGCTCCGGCTCGAACAGCTCGCCGCCCTCAGTGCCGGCGAGGTGCAGGCACTACACGGAGTCGGGCCCTACGCCCTTCGCCACCTGCGCACGGCGATGGACGCGGCCGGGCTGGCCTTCCGCGACGATTCCGGCGCCTCACCACAGGCCGGTGCCACGCCAGAGACGTCCTGACATCCATTCGCGAGCCGCCGCCAAGAGGGCGAGGACGATCTCACCTACCTCGATACAACGCGCACGTAGCCCCGACGAGCGCGGCCGTGCACGTCTGCCGCAATGCGCTCGCTGGGTCGCACCGTCGTCCGCCCGATGTCCAGCAGGACCGCGCCTCGCAGGTGGCGATCCGGTGCCTGGTCATCGTCGCGGGCACGAGGAAAGACGTCATCGCGGGCACGAGGAACGACGGCAGCGCGGGCACCAGGGAACGACGTCATCGCGGGCACCAGGAACGACGTCATCGCGGGCACCAGGAACGACGGCAGCGACCGGCTGATCGCCTTGTCGATCGCCGCCGAGGCGCTGTCCATCCAGCGTGCAAGCCCCTTCCAGAGGGAGATCCAGCGTGCAAGTCCTTCCAGAGGGAGATCCAGCGTGCAAGTCCTTCCAGAGGGAGCAAGGGAGACAAGGCGGAGTGGCCGTCAACACCTCCCCGGACCCGACGACGGACGACCGACGACCGACGACCACGGCACAGCGATCGGGCGAGGTCAGGCAGGTGGCCCGTCGTCGCGGACGCGGGCGTGCAGGTGCATGTCGTGGCGGCCGTCGGAGTGGACCGCGGCGCTTCGCTTCACGCCCTCCAGCAGGAAGCCTGCCTTGGCGGCGACCCGGCAGGAGGCCCGGTTGCGGGTCGAGTGATCCAGCTCCAGGCGGTGGAAGCCGGCCCCGCCGAGGGCCCAGGCGCTCACGGCGGTCAGCGCCCGGGACGCCACTCCCGCGCCGCGGGCGGCCTGGAGCACCCAGTACGCGCACACCGCGACGCCGTCGTCGAGGTCTATCCCGCGCAGGGCGATGCGCCCCAGCACCTCACCGCCGCCGCCGGTGACCGCCCAGTGCGCGCCCTTCTCCCGCGCCCAGTCCGCGCCGTACCGGTCGAACCACTCGCGGACCTGGTCGGCGGACGCGGGCTGGCGGGTGTGCCAGTGCCCTATCTCGGGGTCGCGGTAGGCCGCGAGGAAGACCGTGGCGTCGGCGGCTGCCCAGGGGCGCAGGAGCAGGCCGCCGGGGGCGGGGAGCCGGGGTTGCGGGGCGGCGGCGAGCGTGCCGGCGGGGAGCGTGCCGGCGGGGATGGCGGGCGGCGTCGAGAGGTTCGCGGTCACCGTCCCATCATCCGGCCCGCCGGTAGGTGGTCGGGGTGATGCCGTAGTGGCGGGTGAACCAGCGGGTCAGGTGCGCCTGGTCGGTGAAGCCCACCTCGGTGGCGACGCGCGCGGCGGGCCGCCCGGCGACGAGCAGCCGGCGGGCGGCGCGCAGCCGCAGCTGGCGCTGGTATTCGCTGGGCGCCATCCCGTACACCGCCTGGAACGACCGGTAGAGGGTGTAGCGGCTGCACCCGGCCCAGGCCGCGAGCGCGTCGGCGCTGAGCGGCTCGGCGTAGCAGTCGTGGAGCAACCCGCGGGCCCGGGCGGCGAGCCGGGTGGCGGCCGGCGCCGGGACGGTGGGCGGCGTCCGGATGGCGCCGGCGCTCCCCGCGAGGCGGGTCACCGCGGCGACCGTGGAGGCGACGATCTCGTCGCGTTCGAGCGGGGACGCGCCCCGGGCGAGCGCGGCGTGCAGCCTGCGCAGGCGGGTCGCCAGCAGCGGTGAGTGCAGCACGGGCGCGCCGAACAGCGGCAGGCCGACCCTGCGTTCGGCCATGTCGGCCAGCACGCCGGCGACCAGCTCGGGGCCGATGTGCACGATCCGGTAGGTGAACCCCAGCTCGTGGGCGGCGTGCCCGTCGTGCACCTCGTCCGGGTTGAACGCCATCACCATCCCGGCGGCGCTGGTGTGCCCCGCGCCCCGGCAGGCGAAGGTCTGCGCGCCGCGCTCGGTGACGCCGAACGAGTAGGCCTCGTGGCTGTGCCGTTGGTAGCGGTGGTGCCGGAAGTGCGCGTGCATCGCCTCCAGCGGGGCGTCGGCCGACCGCCAGTAGCTGGCCCATTCCCGGTCGCCCGTCATGCGGCCACCGGCGGGCACGCGGCGCACGAGCCTACAAGACCCGGCACCCGGCCCGGGCCGACGATGACCAGGCCACCGGGAGGGGAGCACATGCCAGACACGGTATCGAGAACCACCGACAAAACCAGCCCGTACCTGCTGCTGACGACCACGATGGTGCTGTGGGGCAGCGGTTTCAGCAGCTCCAAGCAGGTGGTCGAGCACCTGCCCCACCCGGTGGCGGCGACGCTGCGCTTCGGCGGCGGCGCGCTGGTGCTGCTGGCCGTGCTGCGCCTCTCCCACCGCGACCGCGCCGGCACCAGCGCCGGCGACCGCGCCCGCCGGACGTCGCCGCGCGACTGGGCGCGGGTCGCCGGGGCGGGGGTGCTCGGCGTCTTCGCGTACAACATGATCTTTTTCTGGGGGCTGTCGCTGGCGCCGGCCATCGACGGGAGCATCATCGTCCCGGTCCTGAGCCCGGTGCTCACGACGTCGTTCCTGCTGGTCATGGGCCGGGAGCGGGCCTCGGCCGCGCGGATCGCGGGCCTGTGTGCCGGCGCCGCCGGCGCGGTGGTCTTCTTCATCGGTACGGCCGGAGCGCCGGTGACCGCGGGCGGCGGCAACCGGCTCGCCGGGGACGCGCTGTTCCTGCTGAGCGCGGCCTGCTGGGCGGCGTTCACCCTGACCGGACCGCGGGTGCTCGCCGGCATCGCACCGCTGACGGCGACGACGTACGCGATGCTGACGGGTGCGGTCCTGCTGGGCGCCTACGCCGCACCGTCGGCGGCCGGCGTCGCCTGGTCCGGCGTGCCCGCCTCGGGGTGGCTGAATCTCGCCTTCCTGGTGATCGGGCCGACCGCGGTGGCGAACCTGTTCTACTACCGGGGAATCCGCGCCGTCGGGCCCGCCTCCGCGTCGATCATGATGTTCGTCGTGCCGGTCTTCGGCATCGCCTGCTCCGCGATCTTCCTCGGCGAGTCGTTCGGTGCCGTGCAGGCCGTGGGCGCGGCGGTCCTGCTCATCGGGGCGGTGCTGGCTGTCTCGCGGGGCCGTTCAGGAAACCGGTGATGGACGACCACATCGCCGGCGGGTTGGAGTACATCGGGAAGTGGCCGCTGTGGGCGATCTCGGCGACGTGCACGCCCTCGCCGGCCAGCCTCGTCAGGTACGACAGTGAGTTGTTCTGCCGGCCGTACATGAACATCTTCGGGACGCGGAGGGCCAGGAAGCGTTCCAGCAGGCCGCCGTGGTCGGAGAGGTCGACCATGGACTCGAAGATCGGCTGGACGGCGGCGGCGCGGACCTTGTGGGGCAGGCTCGCGGCGTACAGGCTGCTGGCGTAGTAGCGCGAGCCGGCGACCCGGCCGGCGAACCGGGCGAGGAACTCCGCCGGTTCGTCGTGCGCGTGGGTGATGATCTGGCGGCTCAGGAAGCAGTCCTCCGGCGCCAGGTTGCCCTCGATGTTGACGAAGCCCGCCACCGCGCCGGGGTTGCGGGCCGCCAGCATCAGCGCGGTCAGCCCGCCCATCGAGTGGCCGATGAGGTGGTACCGCCCGATCCGTCTCGCCCGCAGCGTCCGTTCGGCGGCCGTGACCAGGAACGGGATCGACAGCGCGGCGAGGTCCGAGCACGTCGTGGCGCCGCAGCCCGGTGCGTCGTAGGCCAGGATCGGCCGGCCGGCCAGCCCGTCCTGGTGTACGACGTCCGCGTAGTCCTCCTTCGTGGAGCCGAAGCCGTGCAGGAAGACGAGCGGGATGCCGGTGCCGGCCCGGTACAGGCCCGCGATCTCGACCTGGGCCCCGCCGATCGCGAGCGGAAGGGTGAATCCTTCGAGCTTGTCCCGGTTGTCCGCCACCGCGCTCACCGGTCCGCGCCGAAGGAGTAGAGGTCCAGCGTGGTCCGGCCGCGCCGCAACTGGGCCATGATCTCGGCTTCGTGGGCGACGCGCGCGTCGGCCCGGTCGAGAAGCGCGTCGAGGCCGGCCCCGGGCAGGGCGACCACCCCGTCGAGGTCGCCGACGATCAGATCTCCGGTATGCACCGTGACGTCCCCGACGGTGACGGGAACGCCCAGGACGCCGGGGAAGTCCTTCCTCGTGCCACGGATCGAGTCGCCGCGGGAGAAGACCGGGAAACGCAGGCGTTCGAGGTCGGCGGCGTCGCGTACGCCACCGTCGATCAGCAGGCCGCGCAGGCCCCGTTGCCGGGCGGCGACGGTGAGGATCTCGCCCCAGTGCCCGAAACGGGCCCCGCCGTGATCGGCCACGAGCACGGAGCCGGCCGGTGCCCGGACGACGGCGCGGTGCAGGGCGAGGTTGTCGCCGCCGGCGCCCTGCACGGTGAAGGCGGGCCCGCACAGTCGCGCGCCGGGCCAGACCGGGCGCACCCCGGGCGCGAGGGCGACGGCGAGGCCGGACGCCTCGGACAGGGTGGCCGTCGAGTGACCGCGGGCGAGGTCGCTCATGAGGTGCCCGTACGGGTCTGCAGCGAGTGGTAGCCGAGCCTGGCGCGTGCCTCGGCGAGGCCGTCGCCGCCGTGCACGGCGGCCACGACGGCCCGCTCGACCCGTTCGACGCGCTCGGCGGCGCGCCGCACCTCGTCCCATCGGCCCGCCGGAACGGCGACGGCGCCGTCATCGTCGGCCAGCACGATGTCCCCCGGCGCGACGGTGACGCCGTCGATGGTCACGGCCCGGCCGACGGCGGCGACCCGGACGCGGTCCTTTCCGGTACGCATGAACCTGGCGGCCGACCAGATCGGGTACCCGATCGCCCCGGCGACGGCGACGTCCCGGCAGCTCCCGTGGATGACCGTGCCCGCGATGCCCCGCAACCGCGCGACCTGGGTCATGATGCCGCCCCACACGGTGCAGTCGGTCCGGCCGCCGTTGTCGATCAGGATCACCGCGCCGGGCGGCACGTCGTCGAGGAAGTCCCCGACCGTGCCTCCGCGCTCGTCGACCGGCTCGTACCCGACCGTGAACGCGGGTCCCAGGGCGCGCTGGCCCGCCCGCAGCGGTCCGATGCCGGGCAGCGACCCCGGCAGACCCAGGGAATCCAGGGCGTCGGAGACCGAGGCGGTGGACACGTCCGTCGTAAAGGGCCGGGCCGGGCTCACCGGCTGTCTCCCAGGTCCCCGGCGAGGCGCGCGTCGTGCATCGCCTCGGACAGGGGCGCCCCGGCCCGGATCTCGTCCGCGATCGTCCGTTCGCGGGCGACGATCGCGGCGGCGAGCCGGACCACGTCGGCCGCCCGGTCCCGCGGGACCACGACGATCCCGGTCTCGTCGGCGAGGATCACGTCGCCCGGCGCGACCGCGAGCCCGCCGAGCCGCACCGTTTCACCCGCGGAGCGTTGCCGCAGGCGGCCCCGCGCCGTCGCCGGGACCGCACCCCGCGCGAAGACGGGAAAGCCCAGCTCGCGGGCCTCGGCGACGTCGCGGCACACCCCGTCGGCGACCACGCCGCGAACGCCGCGCCGGGCCGCGCCCAGGCTCAGGATGCCGCCCCAGCACGACACGTCCGTGCGGCCCTGGTTGTCGACGACGATCACGGATTCGCCGTCCGCGGACTCGACGGCCGTGGTGGCGATGTGCGGACCGGCCGGCCGGTCGTCGGCCGGTTCGAGGCCGACCGTTACCGCGAATCCCACGATCGCCGCCGGGCCCCACACCGGCCGGACGCCGCCGATGCCCGGTGGCAGGCCGAGCCGGTCGAGCGCGTCGCTGACCGCGGCGGAGTCGACCGCCGCGAACTGGTCGAGCAGGTCCGGACTGTTCATGTCGCTCAGCTCAGCAGACCCGACCCATATTCTGAAGGTCTGATTCGCTATCTCAGTGAGAGGCTGGATGAATCAATGATCGAGGTGCGCCAGGCGCGGTACTTCATCGCCGTCGCCGAGGAACTCCACTTCGGCCGGGCCGCGCGGCGGCTGCGGATGTCCCAGCCACCGCTGTCCCAGGCCATCAAGCTCCTGGAACGGCAGCTCGGCTGCGAGCTGCTGCACCGCACGCAGCGGTCGGTGGCGCTGAGCCCGGCCGGCGGCGTGTTCCTCGATCAGTGCCGGGCTCTCGTCCGCCAGGCCGAGGCCGCGGCGAGCGCCACCCGGCAGGCCGCCACCGGACGCGGCGGCCGGCTCAGCATCGGCGCCGTCACGTCGGCGTTCGCGTGGCCGCTCCCGGTCGTGATCGAACGCTTCCACGCCGACCGGCCCGACATCGACATCCGGGCGCAGGAGATCGACTCCCACGAAGCGGCGGCCGGCCTGCTCGACCGCAGCCTCGACCTCGCCGTCGTCCGCCAGACCGCCCCCGCGCCCGGAACGACCGCGACCACGCTGCTCACCGACCGGTTCGTCGCCGCGCTCCCGGCCCACCATCCCGCGGCCGGGCCCGCCGGCCCGATGGACCTCGCCACCCTGGCCGGCGACACCTGGATCTGGCTGCACCGGCAGATCTCACCGGACTACCACGACGCGATGGCCACATTGTGCCGCGCCGCCGGGTTCAGCCCGATCCCGGCGCACTGGGCGCGGTCGGTCACCTCGCAGATCGCGATGGTCGAATGCGGCCTCGGCGTCACGATCGTGCCCTCGACGGCGGCCGCCCAGCACCACGCCGTGCGGTTTCGGCCCCTGCGCGACGACAGCGCCACCATCGGCCTCACGATCATGACCCGCGGCGGCCCCGGGGAGGCCGTGCGGCACTTCACCGCCCTGACCACCGCCGTGGCCGCGCGACGCTGACGTCCGGCCTCACCCGGCTTCTCCTCGCGCGGTGCGGATCGCCAGGTCACGCCACGAGCGCGCCTGCCGCAGGTCGTCGTCCTCAGTGGTCAGTTCGGTGCCGGTCAGCCGGCCGTGGTCGTCGAAGGTCATCCGGATGAGCCGGCTGTCCTCCAGGAGCCACCAGTCGCAGCCGCCGAACGCGCCGGTGAGCCCGACGCGTCGCGCGATGGCGCGCGGCAGATAGTGGATGACTTCGCCCGCTTCGATGTTCCAGCGGTCCATGTACCGGATCCACCGCTGATATTCCGTGGGCGGGTCATCGGCGAGCCGGACCCGCTCGGTGCGGATCCCGGCGTCGGTCTTCTCGCGGACCTGCCGGTAGTACGCCCGGAACCCTTCGCGAGTCTCCGGGGATTCCGGGCGCCCGGCCCGGAACGTGTCGAACAGCTCGCGCTCGCTTCCGACGGTGTAGACGGGCTGGAGCTCGAGGCGGAACGCGGACTTTTGGTACCTGCTGAGCTCCTGCGCGAACTGACCGTCGGTGAGCGCGGTTCTCATCGATAGCCACCCCTTCCGTCGGATGGTGGCGTGCCGTAGCTCGATGATCGCACTGCGTGGTCAAGGAGTGAACCGCCGTGCGTCTATTCCTTTGTCAACACCCGACCGACAGGCCGGCGGGCAGCCCGGTGATGCCGACGTCGGCGCCGACGGTGACGTCGACCGGGCTGCCGGCGATCCGCAGGCCCCGCGCCGTCACCGCGCCGAAGGGCAGGCCGGGCAACGGATTCAGCCGGACGCGGCCGTTCGGCACGTCCGGCTCCAGGCCGATCGCGGCCTGCAGCATCAGCACCGCGGCGGCGGCCGACCAGGCCTGCGGGCGGCAGGCCGCCGGGTACGGCATCGGCCGGCTCAGCGCCGAGCGCGCGTCGCCGGCGTGCAGCTCGGGAAGCCGGTAGTCGAACGTCTCCGCGGCGGTCAGCAGCCCGTCGATCAGGGTGGTCGCCTCGGCGGCGAAGCCACCCCGGGCGAGCCCGGCGGCCACGATCGCGGTGTCGTGGGTCCACACCGAACCACAGTGGTACGAAAGCGGCGAGAAGCCACCGTCGTTCGTGGACATCGTGCGCAGCCCGTAGCCGCCGGACATCGCCTCGCCGCCGAGCGCGGTGGCGACCGCGCGCTCCTCCGCCGGGTTCAGCATGCCGGTGCCGAGCAGGTGGCCGATGTTGCTGGTGAGCGAGTCGACCGGGCGTTTGTCGCGGTCCAGGGCCAGCGCCGGGTAGCCGCCGTCGACCCAGAACACGGCCCGGAACTTCCCGGCCAGGGCGGCGGCGTGCTCGCGCCACCGCTCGCCGCCGGGCCGGCCGAACGCGTCCAGCAGGGCGGCGCCGTCCAGGGCCGCGCGGTACGCGTACCCCTGGACCTCGGCCAGCGCGATGGGCGCCTCGGCGATCCGGCCGTCGCGGTAGCGAACGGCGTCGCCGGAGTCCTTCCAGCCCTGGTTGGCCAGGCCGTGCCCGCTGGTGTCGAGGTATTCCAGGAAGCCGTCGCCGTCCGGGTCGGCGGCGCCGGCCAGCCAGCCGAGCGCGGCGTCGAGGTGCGGCAGCAGCCCGGCGACCTCCGCCTCCGCGAGGCCCCAGCGCCAGGCGTCGTGCAGCAGGCTGATCCAGAGCAGGGTGGCGTCGATGGTGCCGTAGTACGCCGCCGGCAGGTGCAGGCCGTCGGCGAGGACGAACTCCGTCCGGCGCAGCTCGTGCAGGATCTTGCCGGGCGCCTCGCCGGAGGCCGGGTCGGTCTTGGTGCCCTGGTGGCGGGCGAGGACCCGGAGCGTGCCGGCGGCCAGGCCGGTGCCGATCGGCAGCAGCATCCGGGCCGCCCAGAGGCTGTCGCGGCCGAACAGGGTGAGGAACCACGGCACCCCGGCGCCGAGGTAGACGTCCTGGCCGTCGGTCAGCCGCAGCGCGTGCAGGTCGTCGAGCGAGCGCGCGACCAGCCGGCCCAGGCGGTGATCGCCCGAGGTGACCTCGGCGGCGCTGAAGTCGCGGGCCCGGACCGGTGCGTGCACCACGGCGGCCGCGTCGTGTGCCCGTACGGTGAAGGTCAGGGTCGTGGTGGCACCCGGGTCGAGGGTGACCGCCCAGCTCAGCCGCCCGTCGTCGGTGGTGTCGGCCCGCGCCGCGGTGACCGTGACCGTGATGCCGTCGCGCTGCCAGGTCAGGCCGCCGTCCGCGGCGCGGCGGGCGGCCACCGGCGTGCCCGGGGCGCCGTCCTTGACCACCTCGATCGGGGCCAGGTCGGCCGCCAGGTCGACGGTGACCGTGGTGCCGACCGGGGCGGACGCGGTCGAGGCGAGGGTGATCCGCTCCTCGATCCGGCCCGGGGTGACCGTGCGGACCCGCTCGACGCGCACGGTGGGGTCCGCGCCGGGATCGCCGAGCCAGCGGGCCAGCGAGACGAAGTGGGTGGTGCCGGCGCCGGCGGTCGCGTGGCCGATCGGTTCGGTCTCCCTGCCGTCCAGGCACAGCACCGCCGCGGAGAGCACCCGCGTGTCGGCGTGATAGGCGCCCTGCACGCCGGCCGCGCGGATCTGCCCGTCGGCCCCGGCCAGCGCCGTGGTCGGCGCGGCGACGGTGGCGACCAGGTCGTGCAGCAAGGGCTGAAGACGGTTCATGGAGATCCCCTCGGCGGGTCTTGACAGAAAGCGGTGACGTGGCGCACAGTTCGAAACATCCCCGCAACTTGAACGATCCAATGATGCCCGATCGGGATTGGATCGTTCAAGAGGACTTAGGAGATTAAAAGTTGTCAAAGGTTACGATTGCTACCGTTGCCGCACGTGCCGGGGTCTCCCGGCAGACGGTCTCCAACGTGCTCAACACCCCCGAGGTGGTGCGCGAGGAGACCCGCGAGCGGGTCCGTGAGGCGATCGCGGCCCTCGGCTACCGCGTCAGCCAGGCCGCCCGGCAGATGCGCACCGGGCGGTCCCGGCTCATCGCGGTGCGCATCGAGCCGGACCGGGACGGGATCAACGGCTCGGTGCTCGACCGCTTCCTGCACGGGCTCACCGACGCCGCCGCCCCGGCCGGCTACCGGGTGATGCTCTACACCGCCACCGACGACACCGACGAGATAGCCACCTATGAAAACCTGCTGAGCTCCTACGAACTGGACGCCTTCGTGCTGACCGGCACGCACCGCGGCGACGTCCGCACGTCCTGGCTGGCCGAGCACGAGGTGCCGTTCGTGACCTTCGGCCGGCCCTGGGGCGCCCCGGACACCCACTCCTGGGTGGACGTCGACAACGCCGCCGGCACCGTCGCGGCGACCCGGCACCTGCTCGGCACCGGGCACCGCCGGATCGGCTTCCTCGGCTGGCCGCCCGGCGACGGCGTCGGCGACGAACGCCGCGCCGGCTGGGCGGCCACGCTCGCCGACGCCGGCCTGCCGGGTGCCGGCCTCGAGGTCGCCGTCGAGGACGGCATCGAGAACGGCGCCGCCGCCGTCGCCCACCTCCTGCCGTCGGTCGACGCCCTGGTCTGCGCCTCCGACTCGCTCGCCCTCGGCGCCCTGCGCGCCGTCCGTGACTCCGGCCGGGCCTGCGCGGTGATCGGCTTCGACAACACCGCGGTCGCCCAGGCCGTCGGCCTCACCAGCGTCAACCAGCCGCTCACCGAGGTGGCGGCCCGCTGCATCGACCTGCTCGCCGGCGTCCTGGACCGCTCCGCGGCGCCCAGCCAGCTCCTGCTTCAGCCCGCTCTCGTCATTCGCCAAACAGCACCCTGAGGAGCCCTTCATGAAACGCAGCAGACTTGTCACCGCGGTCGCGGCCGCACTCCTGCTGACGACCACGGCCTGTGGCAGTGGTTTCGACGACGACCAGGGCGGCGCGGCCCAGCAGAGCGCCGGGCCCGCCGACCTGAAGATCCTCATCGCGTCGTCCGGCGACGCCGAGACCAAGGCCGTCACCGACGCCGCCGCGAAGTGGGCGAGCGCCTCCGGCAGCAAGGCCACCGTCACCCCGGCCCAGGACATCACCCAGCAGCTCGGGCAGGCGTTCGCCGGCAGCACCCCGCCGGACGTCTTCTACATCGACGCCGCCCGCTTCGCCGACTACGCCAGCGTCGGGGCCCTCGAACCGTACGCGGACAAGATCACCAACGTGGACGACTTCTACCCGAACCTGCGGCAGACGTTCACCTACGACGGCAAGGTCTACTGCGTGCCCAAGGACACCTCGACGCTGGCCCTGGAGATCAACACCGAGCTGTGGCAGCAGGCCGGGCTGACCGACGCCGACATCCCCACGACCTGGGACCAGCTGACCGCCGCCGCGCAGAAGATCAAGGCCAAGGGCACCGTCCCGCTCGCGATCGGCGACACCCGCGACCGGATCGGCGCCTTCCTGGTGCAGAACGGCGGCTGGTGGACCGGCCCCGACGGCAAACAGGCCACCGCCGACACCCCGCAGAACGAGGCCGCACTGACCTACGTCCAAGGGCTACTCAAGGACGGCCTAGCGAAGTTCCCGAAGCAACTCGACGCCGGCTGGGGCGGCGAAGCGTTCGGCAAGGGCAAAGCCGCCATGGTCATCGAGGGCAACTGGATCAAAGGCGCCATGAAGGCCGACTTCCCGACCGTCAAATACACCGTGCACGAGCTGCCCGCCGGGCCCACCGGCACGAAGGGGACGCTGTCGTTCACCCAGTGCTGGGGCATCGCGGCCAAGAGCAAGTTCAAGGACCAGGCGGTCAAGTTCGTCGAGGCGATGACAACCGGCGACCAGCAGCTGGAGTTCGCGACCGCGTTCGGGGTCATGCCCTCCCGGCAGTCCGCCCAGGCGCAGTACACGGCCAAGTTCCCCGAGGACGCACCGTTCATCGCCGGCGCCGCGTACGGTCACGGCCCGGTAAACGCCCCCAAGATGGACACCGTCCTCGCCGACCTGGACACCGGCCTGCAGGGCCTGGCCACCAGCTCCCCGAAGGCTGTGCTGCAGCGCTTCGACAAGAACGCCAAGACAGTGCTCGGCGGCTGACCTCCGTGGCCGACTCCAAGCGTGGCGGCATCCGCGGCAACGAGCGGGTGGCCGGCTGGCTCTTCGTCGCACCCGTGGTCGCCGTCCTCGGACTGTTCCTCGTGGTGCCGATCCTGATGGCGCTCTGGGTCAGCTTCACCGACTGGAACGGCCAAGGCAGCCCGTTCCAGTCGGGGGTCCCCTTCGCCGGACTGGACAACTACACCAGCCTGTTCACGCAGGACGGGCTGGCCCGCCAGAACTTCATGATCAGCATCCGCAACAACGCCTACTACGTGATCGCGGTCGTGCCGCTGCAGACCGTGCTGGCGCTCAGCCTCGCGCTCGTCGTCAACAACCGGTTCCTCAAGGGCAAGGGCTTCTTCCGTACGGCGTTCTACTTCCCGTCGGTGACCAGTTCCGTGGCGATCAGCGTGGTCTTCCTGTTCATGTTCGCCAACAGCGGCGCGATCAACGAGATCCTGGGCTTCTTCGGCATCAACGGACCACAGTGGTTCGCCGACCCGCGCGGCGTGCTGCACCTGGCCCTGGACACCGTCGGGCTGGTCGACACCGACGCACCACCCGCGGCCCTGACCGGGCACGGCCTGCTCGGCCTGTCCTGGTGGGACTGGACCTCCGGGCCGAGCGTGGCGATGTGCGCGATCATCTCGCTCGTCGTCTGGACCACCTCGGGCACGTTCATGCTGATGTTCCTGGCGGCGCTGCAGAACGTCCCGGCCCAGCTCGACGAGGCGGGCCTCATCGACGGGGCGACCCGCTGGCAGCGCTTCCGCTTCATCACCCTGCCGCAGCTGCGGCCCACCATGTTCCTGGTGCTCACCCTGGGCCTGATCGGCACCTGGCAGGTCTTCGACCAGATCTACGTGATGAGCAAGGGCAACCCGGCCAAGACCACGCTGACACCCGCCTACCTCTCCTACAGCACCGCGTTCCGCGACTTCGACTACGGCTCCGGCGCGGCGATCTCGTTCGTCCTCTTCCTGATCATCGTGTCGCTCACCCTGCTGCAGCGGCGGGCGCTGCGGGAAAGGCCCTGACATGCGTACGCTCAGCGCCCGGTTCGCCGGGTACGCCATCCTGGTCTTCTTCTCGCTGGTCTTCCTCTACCCGTTCGTCATCCAGATCGCGAACTCGTTCAAGACCGAGGCGGACGCCTCGGCGAACCCGCTGTCGCCGATCGCGCAGCCGTTCGACACCACCTCGATGACCCGGATCTTCTCCGGCACCGACTTCCCCATCTGGCTCGGCAACTCCGTCCTGGTCACCGTCATCGTCACGATCGCCCGGGTGCTGTTCGGCTCGATGGCCGGCTACGCGCTGTCCCGGCTGCGCTTCCCCGGCCGGCGCACGCTCTTCGCCACCATGATCGGGCTCATGGCCGTCCCCGGCGTGGTCCTGCTCATCCCGAAGTTCCTGGTCCTCAACCAACTCGGCATCTACAACAGCTACGCCGCGCTGATCGTGCCGATGATCGCGGACGCCGCCGGCGTCTTCATCATGAAACAGTTCTTCGACTCGGTCCCGGTCAGCATCGAGGAGGCCGCCCGCATCGACGGCGCCGGCCTCTTCCGCACCTTCTGGTCGGTGGTGCTGCCGAGCGCCCGGCCGGCCCTGATCACGCTGACCATCCTGGCGTTCCAGGGCTCGTGGAACGAATTCCCGCACACCGTGGTCGCCGTGCAGGACCCGTCCCTGTTCACCCTGCCCCGCGGGCTCGCCGACCTGGTCAGCGGCTCCCTCGGCGCGGGCAACCAGTACCCGCTGAAACTGGGCGCGGCGCTGCTGGCGACGATCCCGGTGGCGATCATCTTCGTGATCTTCCAGCGCTACTTCGTCCGCGACGCCAACGAGGGCGCGGAGAAGGGTTAGCGCGTCCCTGCGGGTCAGCCGGGCCACTCTCACCGCCCGCCCCCGGCCCGGTGGTGGCCTCACCATCGAGATCACCTTTCCCGGCCCCGGTGCCGTCAGATCCAGCGACCGCCGAGCCACATCCGCCGCGACCAACTGTCGTACGGGATGAGCTCTCCGACGAAGATCGGGTGGAAGTAGGCGAAGCAGAGCGCCACCAGCACCACGTACGTCCCGGCGACGATCGTGCCGATCAGCTGTCTGTCGGATCCTTCCCGGCCGGCGGCCGTCCCGCCGGGCGGCGTCATGATCGCCCCGAGCACGTAGACGACCGCCAGGATCAGGAACGGCAGCGCCGGCAGGACGTAGAACGAGAACATCGTCCGCCCGTCCCGCACCGCGAAGTAGAACCAGGGCAGCAGCCCCGCCACCACGCCGGTGCCGATCGCCCAGGCCCGCCAGTCGCGCCGCGCGATGCCGAACCAGACCAGCGCCGCGAGCGCCGGCAGGAAGGACCACCACAGGATCGGGGTGCCGAGCAGCAGGACCTCCCGCGCGCAGCTGGGCGCCCCGCAGCTCCCGCCGGTGCTCCAGTCGAAGGCCACCGGCCGGCCCAGCAGCAGCCACTGCCACGGCCAGGACTGGTAGGGGTGCGCTTTGATCAGGCCGCTGTGGAAGGTGTACGCCTGGAGATGGTAGTGCCAGAGGTTGAGCAGCGCCCCGATCACCGGCGGCTCGCTCAGCCCGTTGTCGGCCCGGTAGTGCCGGAAGTATCCGGTGTTGGTGACGAACCAGCCGGTCCAGGTGGCCAGGTAGCACACGACGGTCAGGGCCACACCGAGCGCACCCCAGCCGAGGTCACCGACGATCCCGGCGAGGACCGGCCGCGAGATGCCGGCCGAACGGCGGGCCTGCCACCGCCAGGCCAGCGCCAGGGCGGCGAAGAACGGCAGGAAGAACAGCGCGCTCCACTTCACCCCGCAGGCGAGCCCGAACAACACGCCGGAGACGAGCAGCCACCACGGCACGATGCGGTGCCCGGCCCGGGCGCCGTCCTCCAGGGCGCGCAGCAGCCGACGCCGGTAGTGATCGCGGTCGAGCAGCATCGCGGCGAAGCTGGCGAGCACGAACAGGCCGAGGAAGATGTCGAGCAGCGAGGTGCGCGACAGCACCAGCTGGAAGCCGTCGAGCGCCATGAGCAGGCCGGCCGCGCCGGCCAGCACCACGGAGTGGAACAGCCGGTAGGCGACCCGGATCAGGATTCCGATCATCAGGGTGCCGGCGATCGCGGCCGGGACCCGCCAGCCGAGCGTGGTGTTGCCGAAGACCATCTCACCGAGGGCGATCAGCCACTTGCCGAGCGGCGGGTGCACCACGTACGCGGGGCTGTTCCTCGCCTCATCCCACTCGACGCCGTGCTGGAGCATGTCCCACGCATCGGTCGGGTAGTACACCTCGTCGAAGATCAACTTGTTCGGCGTGCCGAGACCCTGGAACCGCAGGATCGCGGCGATCGCCACGACGACCACGGTGACCAGCCAGGAATGCGGGTTGAGCCAGTTGTCGAGGGTCGCGAGGCGGCGCCGCACGATGTCCGGAACGCCGCGCCCGCCGGCGGGCTCCGCCACCCCGGGTGGCTCCGGAATGAGGCCCGTTTCCGCTGTCGCCGTCGTCACGCCGCGATCCTAGTGGGGACGGTCACCCCCACCCGCCCGCCGATTTCGACATCGACTTCGGACGCGTCGATACAGCGGCAGCAGGTGTGCCGTCGCACCGTTGCTCCGATTCGCGCGACTTCCCGGTTCGTCAATGCGCTCGATGGCGGGAATCCACCGTGACTATGATTGTCGGAACAGCTGCATTTCACCGCGGCTTGAGCCGCCCGCGACGGGAGTGAGAAATCATGGCCAAGCAAGTCATCACCGTACTGACCGATGACCTCGATGGCGGTGGCGCCGACCATACGATCGAGTTCGGACTCGACGGCGTCACATACACCATCGACCTGTCCGAGAAGAATGCCGGCAAACTCCGCAAGGCATTCGACCCCTACCTCACGGTCGCCTCCCGGATCGGCCGCACCGGCGCCGGAGGCCGTCTCGCCTCGCGGTCCGCGGCGGCGCCGGCCAGGTCCAACCGGGACCAGAATCAGGCCATCCGGGAATGGGCCGCGAAGAACGGCTACGAGGTATCCGAACGAGGCCGCATCCCCGGCGCAATCGTCGAAGCCTTCCACACGAAGCGGTGATCACCGGCCCTCCCGGCCACAAACTCGCGCCCGGCCCGACCGGCGGACTCCGCTCCGGGCCGAACAATGACCCGAAGCTTGCCCGGCAGACCGCGTGCTGGCATCGAACCTGAGCCCACTGTCACACTGCATTATCGACTGTTCACTTTCAGTGATCGGAGACGCAGTGATGATCAGGCAGGATTATCTGAGCGCGGCTACGGTTGCCACCACCCTCACCGCGGACCCGGCGGTGGCCCGCTCGTGGGACGCGCCCAGCGCACTGAGAAAGTTCCAGGTCAGCGGGCTCGCCGGCCACCTGGTCAGCCAGATCACCCAGGTTGTCCCGGTGCTGGACGCCGGCCCGCCCGACACGCGGCCGATTTCGCTGCTCGACCACTACGGGCGGTCGACGTGGACCGACGGCGACATCGACAGCGAACTGAACACCGGCATCCGGCACGGCGGTGAGCAGTCCGCCGCCGTCGGCGTAGCGGCGTTGAACGCACAGGCCGGCGCCGCCCTCGCCGTGCTGCGGCAGCGCCTGCCCGCCGAGCCGGCAGACCGGGCCGTCCAACTGCCCTGGGGCCCGTGGGCGCTGTCCCTCGACGACTTCCTCGCCACCCGGATGCTGGAGATCGCGGTGCACTGCGACGATCTGGCCGTCAGCGTGGGGGCGCAGACCCCGGCACTTCCCCAGTCAGCACTTGAGACAGTGCTCGACCTGCTGTGCCGCTGGGCGGCCTCCCGGCACGGAAGCACCGCCGTCCTCCGCACCCTCAGCCGGGCCGAACGCGCTCCGGCCCGGATCGCCGCACTCTGAGCGGCGGAATTCGTCCGTTCCGGGTCGGACATCATGGGTTGCCGCCGCCGATCCGATGACATTGAGCATCACCCCCCTCTCCCCCGCGCTCACGGCTGGAAGTATTCCGACATCAGCGGGCTGACCCATTCCGGCTGCTTGACCCGCACCGGGAGGAACTCCGCCATCGTCGGCTTCAGGTCGATGACCGGGGTGCCCGAGACCGCATCGAGGCCGACCACCGTCAATGCGCGACCACGGACGGATTCGATGGCGCAGCACGTCACCCCGATGCGGTTTGGTCGGCGCGGGCCCCGGCCGGCGAATACGCCAACGGGTGGGAGGTCGGAACGGCCGCGGTAGGGACGGGGTTCGCGGTAGTCGCCGCGTTCCGGGAACTGATCGAAGATGAAGAGCACTTCCACGTGTGAGAAGCCCTCCAGGCCCTGGAGGCACAAATCGCCGAAGCGCTCGTCGATGGTGATCGTGCTGCGGACGGCGCCCCAGTTGTCGGTGTGCTGGATATCGGTCCTGTCATTCCGGACCGTGCCTATCGGGGAGATCTCGAAGCTGAGCATGAGCGGCGGCTCCTTCCGGG
Source organism: Actinoplanes sp. ATCC 53533 (assembly GCF_003947245.1). NCBI lineage: Bacteria > Bacillati > Actinomycetota > Actinomycetes > Micromonosporales > Micromonosporaceae > Actinoplanes > Actinoplanes sp. ATCC 53533. The sequence continues at coordinate 275,393 of NZ_QHHV01000006.1, forward strand.
CTGCGAACGGTTATGCGACGAGCAGGAGCACGCTGATCGCCAGCATCACCGCGGCGGTGGCCCCGTGGACGCCGTAAGCGGCCGCCTTGGGCCCGTTGCTGCGCAACACGATCAGCGCGTCGCCGGCGGGAATGCCGACGGCGGCCAGCATGTACCAGCCCAGCAGATGGGGTGTCGCTCCCGCCAGCAGGATGAAGATGAGGACCCCCGAGGCGATGTCGCGCACGGACTTGACGGTCAGCCAGGCCTGGAAGGTGCGGTCCCCGGTCGGCGTGCCGGGGATGCCGAAGCCGGCGGCGGTCTGTGGCGCCCGGATCTGCAGGACGCCGATGGCGATGATGCCCGCGCCGATCAGCCCGGCGAGCACGGTGGCGACAGTGATGAGCATGGGCGGCTTCCCCCTTGGTGACAGCGGCAATCTAGCGGCGCTAGTTGTTGTAGCGACGATAGTTTGTCCTCGACAGGATGTCTAGCGTTGCTAGAATCTGGTCATGTCCGCCATCAGCGAGCGCCGCGAACGTGACCGCGCCCACCGTCATCAGCTGATCATCACGGCCGCGCGCGAACTCGCGGAGACCGAAGGCTGGGAGGCGGTCACGACACGACGGCTGGCGGAGCGGGTCGAATACAGCCAGCCGGTGCTGTACAGCCATTTCAACGGCAAGGAAGCCATCGTCAGCGCCGTCGCCCTGGACGGATTCAGCGAGCTCGCCGCCCACCTGCGCCGCGCACGGCAGGCCGCCCCCGATCTCGGCGAGGCCCTGCGCGCCGTCTGCCGCGCCTACCTCGGGTTCGCGACCGAGCGACCCGCCCTGTACCAGGCCATGTTCATCCTGCCGACCGACCTGAAGTTCGCGAGCGCCGAGACACCGCCCCCGCTGCGGGCGGGTTTCGACGAGTTCGTCAGCTGCTTCGACCCGGACAACGACCGACGCGAACTCTTCGCCGAGGTTCTATGGAGCGCGTTGCACGGCATCGCCGTCCTGTCGGAAAGCGGCCGCATCCCCCCGGACGGCCAGGAGGAACGGCTCGACTTCCTCATCACCCGGATCGCCGGCGCCCCGACGAAGCCGGCCACGCCATAGGAGCTCGACCTGAGCCGGCACCGGCCGGGGTCGGCGTCCAACAGCGCCGACCCCGGCCGGTGGCGACGGGCGCCTGAAGCTAGGCCCCGCAGCGATCGGTCACCGTGCCGGTGTGTCCGCCGGAGTCAGCTCCCACCCGGCATAGGCTGTGCTCGATTCGAGGCCGTCCGCGGTGCGGGCGCGGGCTTGGATCTCCAGATACAGGGCCCAGTCCGGCGTCGTGTAGCGAACCGTCGCGTTGCCGTTCTGATCGGCGGCCACGGTCTGCTGGGTCTCGCCGAAGTCGGCGGACCAGACCAACTCGGTGACCTCCGGTGAGTCCGTACGGAGGACGATCGTCACCTCGCGTCCGGCCGTCGGCGGCGGGGTGCCGTCCTCGGGGAAGTCCGGCGAGCTGATCACCGGTTGCGGGATCCGCACGGCCACATAGAGGTTGACGGTGACCTGGGGAGAGACGACGCCGCTCGCCGTGCGGCTGGAAACGGTGAGCGGGTTGTCACCGCGTCGGTCCGGTGTGACGGTCACGGTGGCCGAGCCGTCGGCGTCCGCGGTGACGGTCGCCGCCGGGCTATCGTTGAGCTGGTAGGTGAACGACGCCGTGCCGGGGACGGCGCTCCAGAATCGGATGGTTCGCGGCTCACCGATCCCGGCGTCCGGGTTCTCCTGGATGACCTTGGGCTCGTGGTCGATGACCGAGAAGGAGTACGTCGTCTCGGCCGAACGGTTGCCGGTGTGATCGATCGCCTGGACGGTGAGGACGTTGGTCCCGATCCTCGCCGGGGTGATCTCGACTGTGGCTCGGCCGTCGCCGCCCACCGGAACCTCGAGCAAGCCGCCGTCGCTCGACGAATAGCGGAACTTCGCGACGTCCTTGTCCCCGCCGGCCACCGCGAACGTGAACCCGCCGGTGATGCCGACGCCGCCGGCGCTCTCGTTCTCCGGGTAGTCGGCGGACGTCACCACCGGTCGGTGTGGCACGGTCGTGTCGACGGCGAAGCCGCACAGGGATGCCCAGGCCGACGTGGTGCCGCTGGCGTCGGTGGCGCGGGCGGTCAGGCGATAACGGGCACCGTCGACGAGGGTGGCCGGCAGTTTCGTGAGCACCCTCCCCGGTTGGGTCAGCGTCGGTGCGGTCCACTCGGTGCGCTGCGCCGGCTTGCCGACCGGCCAGACCGCGAACGTCGGGGTCAGCGTCTCGCCCGTGCCCGTACCCAGGTCGGGGTCGGCGAAGTCGGCGGCGATCTGCGGGGTGGTCGTGCCGACCAGCACGCCGCCGGCAGCGCAGGCGACACCGCCGACAGCCAGCGACGCCGGGGTGGCCGGCCGATGGTTGGCCGGCGCGGCCCCGGCAGCGGAAGCGGGCAGGACAAGCAGGACGGTCGCCGCGACGACCGCGATGACACGTTGAGGTACAGGGCTCACAGATCCTCCGTGGAGCACGATGTGCGCCGATGCGGCGCGCTGCGATCGCATAGAGGACCGGCGACGGAATCCGCCCCGTCCGACACCCGGTCACCGAACTATTGCGCGGTGACATCCACGGTGGCCGAGGCGGCCGGGGCCACGTCGTCGGTGTACGTCAGGACAATGCGGTGCCGGCCGGCGGTCATCGGCGGAACCGTGCCCCAGATCAGCTCATCGCACGTCCACACGGCTCCCGGCGCGGCCGGTTCCTCGATCCGCGTCACGCTCAGCGGCACCGGGTCGCCGTCGAACGCGGCTACGGCGCTGCCGCCGACCGCCCGCGTGAGGCCCTGTTCGCAGAGCGGCTTGTCGGCACTGGTGATGGACAGAGCCACCACCAGCAGAGCCCGCCCGCTGGGCATCGCGCAGTCGTAGTGCCGATCTGATCGGGTCGTATCGTGAGCGGCCAGAAACCACAGCTGCGACCCGGGGTCGGCGCCGCAGGCCGGAGGGTCGGGATCACCCAGCCCGTCCCCGCGGGTCATCCGCCAGTACGACCACCGTTCCAGCGTCCGGAGATCGACGGCGGCCGCCACCGATGAGGAGACCGGCGTGGGGTCCGCCCGCACGACGGCGCCGCCGCCGGCATCGCAGCCGGCGACCAGCGACAGCAACGCGATCGCGCGGACAGCCCTCACCACGGGCGGCAGCTTAGCGCCCGCAGGGCCTACCCGGCGGGGTGAGTGGCTGCCGGACCAGGCTGGGCTTGTCAGTTGCGCCCGCAGGGCTTACCCGGCGGGGTCGGAGCGAGTGGCTGCCGGACCAGGCTGGGTTTGTCAGTTGCGCGCGTAGGCCGCGTTGCGGACGTGAGCGAGCAGGCGTAGAGCGTCCGACGACCGGTGCCAGCTTTGCCAGTCGGGCTTCTCCCAGTCGAAGCCACGGGTGCGGTAGTGGTCGACGTCCGCCCGCAACTGATCGAGGAGGGTGCGGTCGGCCGCGTCCAGCACGCCGCGAGTTGTCAGGGTGCGTTCGACCAGCGATCCCAGGCTGGCTTCCGGGGCTCCGCGGCGGCTGTACTCGTGCTCGAGGGCGAACAACGCCGCGGCGCGCTCCGCGCCGAGCCACAGCCAGTGCCCGCCGGGCTGCGGCTCGTTCTTCGCGGGCGTCCGCCGGCCGGAACGTTTGGCGGTGCGCCGGTTCTCCGCGTACGCGGCCTGGGCGACGAGCCACAGGTCGCGGCTGGCGGTCAGCATCACCAGGGCTCGAAGCAGCGCATCAGGATCGCGCTCGAAGGGGCCGACGGACAGCTTGAGGTAGCGGAACGATGCCTCGTACCCGATCGGGCAGTAGCGCTCCAGACAACCCTTGAACGCGGCGAGCCGCACACCGTCCGGCAACGAACTGTCCCGCACCTGCCGTGCGAAAGTCCCGTAGCTCACCTCGCGAGTGTAGGGGTGCGGCGATCGAAGGTCGGCTGATGACCGACCTGCAGGACCGACTGCATTCGCTCGGTGTCACACCCCGTCCTGGAGTGCCCTCGCATCGGCGAATCCGGATGTCGGACAGGAGCCGGGTTCCATGTCGCCGGCACGGCCGGGCGCTGGAGATCCGGATCATCCGAGGCTGCTGTGAGCCTCGGCGAGGAAGCGGTCGCGGTCGTCGCCGTGGGCCACGGCGGCGTGGTAGACGGCGTCGATCGCGGCGGACAGCGGATCGTCGTTCACCAACGCGGTGAGAGCGGGAAACGGCCAGACCAACGGCTTCGCGCACGATGTCGGTCAAGACCGACCACAAACGCACCGAGGTAGCCCGCGTCCGACCCGCCTTCCCGCTGGGTGACGACCCTATATCACAGCCCCGTGATGCGGAGCTGTGATCTCTCCGCGGGAGCTCAGAAGTAGTCGTGCAGTGTCGGCTCGGGGCCGGCGGTCGCGGTGCGCAGCAGCTCGTCGGTGCCGGCGTCGCCGCCGGTCAGGAATCCGCTGCGGCGAAGCTGCTGAGGCGTCGCCGCGCCCGCGTACCAGGAGGCCAGGCCCCGCGGTGTCAGCCGGACGGTGCCCGCGCCGCCCGGCTCCAGCCGGCCGGTCCCGCCGGAGAGCACCAGCCGATGGCGGCCCTGGTGCCACGGGCAGACGTCATCGGTGAGCTCCAGGTCGACCTCGCCGGTCAGATGCCGCGGCCAGCCACGGGCGGCGACCGCGCCGGGTGCGTCGACGACGCGCAGCATCCACGGCTGCGTGGACTCGGGCTTGGCGTCGCTCCGTGCCAGCAGCGACCAGACCGGATCGGCGGCGCCCAGCCGGATCAGCGTGGTCGGCGCGACGCTGGCCCAGCCGCCGAGCATCGCCAGCAGCGTGCGCGTCGCCTCGGGCGTCAGTCCGATCAGGTCGTCCACGCTGAGCTTGCCGTTCGAGTCGTAGCCGGGACCGCGGTCCCAGCTCGCGTAGCCGACGATGGTGCCAGTGTCGTCGACGGCGACGGTGAAGCCGTGGTAGTCGGCCAGCAGCTGCGTGGCGGTCGCCCCGAAGGCCGGCCCGGAACGTTCCATCATGCCGGTGCCCGCCCGCGCCACCTCGCGGTAGATCTCATGGACGGCGGGGATGTCGGCCGTGGTCGCCGGCCGCAACGTGGTCCTGGCATCGAAGCGAATCTCGGCCAGCACCCGGCTCGGCACCCTGTAGTAGACCAGCGCGCCGACCTCCTCCCAGCCCAGTGCCCGGTACGGCATCGGGGTGGTGTCGAACAGGGTGCTGATCACCGCGCCCCGTTCCCGGGCTCCCTGCAGCAGCCGGGTCAGCACCAGCCGACCCAGGCCGCGCCCGCGCGACTCGGCCGCGGCCGCGACGCCCGCGACACCGCTGGTCGGCACGACCCGGCCGCCGAACCACTGGCCCTGCTCGCGGTCCACCGCCTTGGCGACCATCCGCCCGGCCGGGTCAAAAACGCCGAGCGTACGCCGGCCCGCGGAGTCAGAGGTCCAGCCCTCCGGCATGGGCTGCTCGCGGTATCCGAACGCGAGGCTCCCGAGCTCCCACGCGAGCTGCTGATCCCCCGGCCCCAGCGGCCGCACCTGGTACGTCACGCCGGACATCCTGCCAGCCGTGCAACCGGCAGCTCTCCGTCGCGCCGGATCATGCGATTTGTTTCACGTAGCGGAGACACGGCACCATGACGGTGCGGCCGGCGTCTGGTGCCTCGTGAAGGAAACCACCGTCGTCGGTCCAGCCATTACGCTCGTAGAACCGGCGGGCGCGGGCGTTGCCGGGCACCACGGCGAGCCAGGCCACCGGGTGCCCGCCACTCGCGACGAGCCGCTCCGCCTCGGCGAGCAGTGTGCCGGAGACGCCGCCGCCCCGATGAGCGGCGGCCACATAAACCTGTTCCACCTCATCGCCGACAACCATCACGAACCCGGCGACCTGGGTGTCGATCACAGCCACGGTCGTGTCCGCGACCCGCCCGGCGGCCCGGTCACGGAAGGTGTCGGGGGTGCGGAGGGCGGCAAGTTCGTCGGGCACATTGCCAAGGTGCCCGTCGCGCCACCCGGACTCCCAGATCGTCGCGATCGCGGCAACGTCGTTCTCGGTGGCGGGGCGCAGGTCGACTGGCATCCGCCGACCATACCGAAACAGTCTCCGGCCCAGCCGGGACCGACCCCCAGGATCGTCGCGTCTGCCCGGTGGTGGCGGTTGGCGGCGGCGCGCAGAGCCGCCATGACTGGGGTCCGCTACCGGTGCGGATCTGGGATCGGTCTTCGTCGTAGATGACGTCGCGAACCCGATGGACCTTGTTTCGAAGGCCCGGTGGCCACGCATCCAGGACGCCAGTTCTGCTGGTTCAGCCTGGTGGAAGCGGAAGTCGGTGCTGGCGTAGACGGTTTCGCCGGTGAAGCGTTCGGCAGATCCAGGCGGCGTCCACGGCGGCCCACGGAACTCGATGCCGGCCGCGATGGTCAAAAAACTTCAGGTGCGGATCCCACAGCGACCGCGACCGAGGTCGTCGTGGCGGCCTGAGTGTGAGATCGATCTTGAGCGGCACAATTGAGCGATGTCCTCGACAGGCGACGCCGTGGCCAAACCGCCAACGGACTGGGCGCGCGCGTGGTTCCCGACGTCCGGTAGCCCGGCCACTGCCCTCGGTGTACGCACCGAGGCGCTCTCGCCGAACCGAGTCACTTCCCCGTGGGCCACACTGGACGAGATCTTCCACGTTCATCGGGAAACGGACGGCGAACTACCTGAGCCATAGAGGTCAACAGATCCAGCAGAAGAGCGACATCCCGGTCCGTACTGCCCCGACGGCCAGCGCCGCCACGTGGTGGACAATCTCCTGGGCCACTTCGTCGTCGATGACCTCACCGTCCTCGGCACGCAGTTCGACCCACCGCTCGGCAGCACTGTCGAGCCGGTGCCCATCAGCGACGGCCAACGCCCTCGTGAGATCCAGCGAAACGGCCAGAGCACCAGGCAAGCCAACCCCGCCGGCAACAACGTTCGGGCCACGGCCGGCAACGAGCCCCTCGACGCTACGGCACGTCAGAATGCTCTCCCACTCCTCGAACGTGGACCAGCCGGCGAAAATCTGCCGTAGGTCGCCGACGCGAAGCCCTCACCCTGGCCCGCTCCCAGCGTCACTGAGCACAGCGGCGCCATCACGCGCCACGAACAACTCGACGATCAAACTCACCAACCGATCAGGTACCCGGTCACCGAGGCCACCGTCCGCACTCACACCGGACCCCGCACCGCCCCCGCACCCCGGCCCCGGCCCCGCACGCGGACGCGCCCGCGAACGTCGGGAGCACCCGCGAACGTCGGGAGCACCCGCGAACGTCGGGAGCACCCGCGAACGTCGGGAGCACCCGCGAACGTCGGGAGCACCCGCGAACGTCGGGAGCGCCCGCGAACGTCGGGAGCGCCCGCTCGCCGTCACACGGCGTCGCGCCCAGATCGCGGCAGGACCGATGACATGCCTTTCTGGATCACCTTTGCCACCCAATTCTCACGGGTGTGACGCTGGTCATGAAATTGGTATCGCCCGCCGTTGATAGGGGCCTGTGATCTTGGCCCGTGTCCGGAATAATTGGTGGCATGGGGCAACTCCAATTGTTTTCCCGGGCCGAACTCGCGGGCCTACGCGACCGAACGAAGGCCCGCAATTATTCGGCGAGCCGTGACGAGTTTCGCCGCGATCATGAACGACGCCGCGCATGGGGTCTACAACGTCGTCACGCCGAGCGGCTGCGACACGTCCGCGAACAGCAGGCGGGCTGCTGGCCGGAAGATCTCCAGATCAAGCCCACCAGCCTCGAAACCGACCGACCCGGCGCGGCAGATCCCCCGCCGGCGCCTGTGCCGCCACCTTCTCGTGCGGCGCGCCAGCCGGCACAAAACCGCGACCCACAGACCAGCCAGGGAACGCGCGCCAGACCGGTCGAGCACTCCGAAGCAGTCGAGCAGGCCGTGCAGGCAGAACAGGCCGGGCCGGTCGCACAAGCCGAGGAGCTCGAACAGGCCGGGCCAGCCGGGCAAGCCGAACAGGCCGGGCCGGTCGAGCCGGCCGGGCCGGTCGAGCCGGCCGGGCCGGTCGAGCCGGCCGGGCCGGTCGAGCCGGCCGGGCCGGTCGAGCAGATCGAGCAAGCCGGGCCAGCCGGGCAAGCCGAACAGGCCGAGCAAGCCGAACAGGCCGA